>NZ_LZZL01000021.1:0-73175 GCF_002006495.1 Clostridium sp. BL-8 | reverse complement strand
CCTGATGAAAAATATTCAAGGCAACCTTGGAACTGTTATTTATTTTCATGTGCCTAATCCCATTTAGTTTAGAAAACATTTTCATTTTTGTTTTCACTATCCTAATATTTAACACATGTCTCTAGTATATTCATAAGCCGGCTCCAGGTCAAGCTGATAACGCTTTCATATGCTTATTTAAGTTAAAATATCTTTGTCTTTCTCAATTTTTCTTAAAATAATAATAATATCCTTCATAATTTATATTTTTTGCCTTATTCAAATTGCATTCTTACTAATTTCAATTTCATAGCATTTTTTTATTAACATCATACTTAATATAATAAAAAAATAAGTTAACCACCAAATATAAAATCATATTGCTAGTTAACTTATCTTTAAATAGATATTATCTTATTTCTTTAAGAACTTCTAATACATATTCAAAACATCTACGAGCAGATGATATACTCAAGTGTTCATTTGGAGTGTGTATGTCTATAATATCAGGTCCAAAACTAATCATATCTAAATCCCCTAATTTCTCTTTAAGGATTCCACATTCTAAACCTGCATGAATAGCAACAACATCTGGTTCTTTACCATACATTCTAGAATATACATTTTTGCATATTTCTCTTATTTTTGAATCGGTTTTATATGGCCATTCTGGATAAGCTGCATGAGCTGTAAGTGTTCCTCCTAAAGCTTCAGTTAAGCAATTATTTCTCTCAACCAGTTCATCCTTTAACGAATGTACAGAACTTCTTACGGCACTATGATATTCTAGGGTATTTTCTTTTGTCATTACAACACCAATATTTGTTGAACTTTCTACTAAACCTTCTATGTCGGAACTCATTGTATTTATGCCATTTGGATATAAATAAGATAAACTAATTACTTTTTTTGTAGTTTCATCAGAAAATACCTTTTCTACTTTTTCTTTATTTTCTGACATTACTACATTTAATTCAGGATCTTTTTTGTAAAATTCTTTTTTAAGTTTTTCATATACTTTTGTTTTTATTTCAGTTAATTCTTTTTCTTTTGATGCATCGATTGAAATAACTGCTACAGATTCTCTTGGAATCGCATTATCTTTTGCACCACCATTTAGTGAAACTAAATTAAAGTTAATTTCTTTTGAGATTTCTCTAAGTAATCTTCCCATTAATTTATTTGCATTTCCTCTTCCTAAATGAATTTCAGCTCCTGAATGGCCGCCTTTTAATCCCTTAATTTCAAGTACAAATTCTTTTGTATTTTCTTTTTTATCTATCCAATTAATAGGTAGTACTGATTGTGTTCTAATTCCACCAGCACAACTAACCCAAAGCTTTCCTTCTTCTTCTGAATCTAGATTTAAAACTATCTTTCCATCAAGATGTTTTGCCTGTACTGCATTAGCTCCAGTCATTCCTGTTTCTTCATCTGTTGTTATTAATACTTCAATAGGAGGATGCTCTATTGTATCATCTTCTAATATTGCCATTGCATAAGCTACAGCAATTCCATCATCCCCTCCAAGAGTGGTTTTATCTGCATATATATAATCACCATCAACGACTAATTCTATAGGATCTTTTGTAAAATCATGAACTTTATCATTATTTTTTTCACAAACCATGTCCATATGACCTTGAATAATTACAGTTGGTGCATTTTCATAGCCTTTGGAAGCAGGTTTTTTAATAATTATATTTAAAGCGTTATCTTGGATACACTCTAATCCTAATTTCTTCGCAAAACTAAGCAAATAGTCACTTATTTGCTTTTCATTACCAGAACCTCTTGGTATTTTACTTATTTGTTCAAAATGATAAAAGATTCTCTCCTTTGTAAGATTATCTAAATTTTTCATTCTATACTCTCTTCCTTTCTCTAATTATATGATAGAATAATATTATACATATCTTTTATTAGTTTATCATAAAATACTGCTACATACTGCTATATTATGTATATTTTTATTATTTTATGATTTATTATTTTACACACTATATATATTATACAAAATTTTAATGCGAGGTGTTTATATGCAAAAAACAAAAATGATTTTTACTATTGGTCCTGCAAGTGATAATGAAGAAACTCTAAAAAAATTTATTGAAATCGGAATGAGTGCTGCCAGATTAAATTTTTCTCATGGCACACACGAATCACATGGAGAAAAAATCAAACTTATTAAGCGTTTAAGCCAAGAGATGGATTCTGCAACAGCTATAGTTCTTGATATAAAAGGCCCAAAAATCAGAACTCATAATTTTGTAAATGATGGTGTAACTCTTAATGAAGGAGATAATTTTGATTTCATTTGCGGAGAAGAAATTCTTGGTGATGAAAAAAGATGCTCTATTTCATATGATGTGCTTTATGAAGATATACAAGTTGGTGGAAAAATTCTTGTTGATGACGGTCTTTTAAAGTTCAAAGTTACTGGAGTTGAAGGAAAAACAATTCACACAAAAGTTGTAGTTGGTGGAGAAATTAAGAACCATAAGGGCGTTAATGTTCCTAATGTAGTTATTAAACTTCCATCAATCACAGAAAAAGATATTGAAGATATTAAATTTGGCTGTAAAATGGGTGTCGACTTTATAGCTGCTTCTTTCATAAGAAAAGCTAGTGACATCCTTGACGTAAAAAAAGTTTTAAAAGAAAATCATGGTGAACATATTAAGGTAATAGCTAAAATAGAAAATCAAGAAGGTGTAGATAATATCGATTCTATAATCGAAGTTACTGACGCTGTAATGGTTGCTAGAGGAGACATGGGGGTTGAAATTCCAATCCAAAGAGTACCTATAAATCAAAAAATGATAATTAAGAAATGTAATGAAGCAGGTAAAATTGTTATAACTGCAACACAAATGCTTGACTCAATGATTAGAAATTCACTTCCAACAAGAGCTGAAGCTAGTGATATTTGTAATGCTATCTTTGATGGTACAGATGCAATCATGTTAAGTGGTGAAAGTGCTTCAGGACTTTTCCCTATAGAAGCTGCAAAAACAATGTCTAAAATAGCTCAAGAGACTGAAGAATATTTAGATTACAATTCTTTAACTGCAAGACTTAGAGAACCTTCTCTTAATGATTACGCATCTGCAATAAGCTATTCTGCTTGTAGAACTGCAAATCTTTTACATGCAAAGGCCATTGTTGCTGCAACAAAGAGTGGTGCAACTGCAA
The DNA here is from genome assembly GCF_002006495.1 of Clostridium sp. BL-8. NCBI lineage: Bacteria > Bacillati > Bacillota > Clostridia > Eubacteriales > Clostridiaceae > Clostridium > Clostridium sp. BL-8. The sequence continues at coordinate 70,001 of NZ_LZZL01000021.1, read as the reverse complement.
GAATTCTTTCAAGATATAGATCAAAAGCGCCAATCATTGCAATAACACCTTATGATCAAGTAAGAAGAACATTAAATTTACACTTTGGAATATGTCCTATGAAGTGCGACATGTTTAACACAACAGATCAAATATTAACTGAAGCTAAAAATATAGTATATAAATTAGGAATTACTGAACCTGGAGATGACATAATAGTTGCTGCTGGAATGCCAACAACTCATACTGGTGGAACTAATATGTTAAAGATTGAAAAAATTTAGTTTAATAAATATTTGACATAAATAAAAATAAGTATGGGACATCTCCCATACTTATTTTTATTTATATTTTTAGTTACTCAAACTTAAAACCTTTAAGTAAATCTCCAAGTGATGTTCCTCCATCATCTTCATGATCCACATAATCAAGGTATTCTTTACTGCTTTCTACAGCCTCTTTTATGCTTAATGCTATTCTTTTATCTTCTTTATTTATATTTAATATTTTAACTTTTACCTTTTGATTTACTTCTAGCACATCTGAAGGCTTTGCTATATTATCATCAGTAATTTCTGTTATGTGTACTAAGCCTTCTATACCATCAAACAATTCCACGAAGGCACCAAATGATGTAAGACGTACAACTTTACCCTCTAGTACATCCCCCTCTTTAATATCATTTCCATGCACTGTCCATGGCTCTTTAGCTACATCTTTTAATATTAAAGATAATCTTCCATTTTTCTTGTCTATATTTCCTATAAATACCTCTACTTTATCCCCTTCCTTAACTATATCTTCAGGTTTATTTACTCTTTCCCATGATAAATCTGAAAGATGAATTAATCCTTCTACTCCTCCAATATCTACAAAAGCACCAAATTTAACAAGTTTTTTAACAACACCATTTCTTTTTTCGCCTTCTACTAGACCATCCCATACTATTTTCTTGTTCTTGTTATATTCTTCCTCTTCAATGATTTTTCTTGATGCTACAATTTTGTTATTTCTTAAATCTAATTCTGTAATTCTAACTTCTAATTCTTTTCCTACTAAGGTTTCAAGTTCAATTCTTTCTCTACTCGCAAGTGATCCTGGAATAAAAATTCTTACATTTCCATAGTAAACAATTACTCCACCTTTAACTTCTTCTTTAACTTTAACAACAATATTTTTTTGTTCTTTAAAGAATGTATCTATATCTTCCTTTTCTTTTATTTCTTGAGCTTTTATTAAAGAAAGTTCAACATACCCATCTCCATCATTTGGAGATAAAACATATACATAAATTTCGTCATCTTTATTAACTACTTCTCTAGGGTCTTTTTCATCTACAGATAATTCCTCTTTAGTTATTAATCCATCAAAAGCGTAGTTTATGTTAACCGATACTTCCTTATCATTTACATCAATAACTTTACCTTTTAAAATATCTCCCTCTCTCAATCTTTTTACATCATAATTATTTAAAAGTTCACTCATGCTCATTTCCATATCTTCATTAGACATAAAAAATCCTCCTCTCTGATTAAGGCATATGAAAGAAAATAACAAGTTCGATTGTTATTTTTTTGATTATGCCTAGTCTAACTATAATATTAATCCAAGAAATGTTTTTATGCAATGTATCGCAATCAGCATGAATATTTTCTAAATTTCTTTATTCTAAAACTCATATCAACTTAAACTCAATTGCCAAATAATTTTATTATTATCATATTCAACAATTATATGTCCTTCCTTTCATATATTTATTTTATTATCTCTTTATCTTTTATTCGTCAAAAATGTCTGGTTGAAACTAAATAGTATTTATTAACCTTTTAAATAATAGATAATACTACTATTAGTAAGTAAAACAACTGCATATCAAAATAATTAATTCTAATCATGTTTTTCGTTCTTTTTTTGACGTTTTTCCATATTGTGCATATAGGAGCTTTTCTATATAATAAATACATAATCTTTTAAGGGGTGATCACTATTCATAAGATTAAAAAAAAATATGTTTTAACTCTATTTTTAACACTTATATTTACATTTTCAAGTTTACCCTTAGACATTTTATCATTTACAAGCATAACTAAAGTTAACAATACTACTGCATTTGCTAAATCTAGTTCAAGTAGCAGATCCAGTTCAAGCAGTTCAAAATCTAGCAGTGGATTTAGTTCTGGATCATTTAGTGGTTCATCCAGCAAATCTTCTACCGGAACAAGCAGCAGTGGGTCAACTAGTTCAAAGAGCAGTGAAGGATTTAAGTCAGGTAATTATTCAAGCAGTAGTGATAATTCTTCAGATAAATCTACTGATTCCTCATCTTCAAGTAATGGAGGCGCAAAAGGGTTTAGCAGTGGATCTTATTCTTCTACTGATAAAAATAAAACCACTGATTCATCAAATAATGCAAATACAAAAGATAATGGTGGAAATAGTACTCAAACATATAACAGCGGCTATGGCCGGTCTTCATTTTGGCCATTCTTCTGGGGGGGCGGCAACCACTTTTTCAGTCCATTTTATTTTGGCTCAGCTATAAGTTCAATAATTAATACTTTAATTTTAGCTGCATTATTTATTGTAGTTATCATAATAATAAAAAAATACTTAAATAAAAGAAAATAAAAAAATAATAGATATTTCAGGAGGTATTAACATGGGAATCTTTTCAAGAATGTCAAACATGATTAAGGCAAAGGTAAATAATTCATTAGATGAAATGGAGAATCCAGTTGAATTATTGGATCAAAAATTAAGGGACATGGATGAACAATTTAGTAAAGCTAAATTAAGTTCAGCTCAAATCTTAGGCAATGTTCACGAAATTGAAAAAAAATTAGAGACTGCTAAGAAAGAATCTGATGATTATGATCAAAAAGTAAAATTAGCCTTGAGCAAAGGCAATGAAGATTTAGCTAAAAGAGCTTTAGCTAAAAAAGTTGAAACAGATAAAACAATCTCTTCTTTACAAGCAAGTTATGATAATGCCAAAGTCCAAGCTGATACATTAAAAGCAAATCTTCGTGCTTTAGAAGAAGAAATAACAAAAACAAGAAATTATAGAGACGAAGCAGCTGCGAGATATGCTAATGCTGAAGCATCCCAAAAAGTTAACGAAGTTCTTGCTAATGTACAGACTAAGAGCAATTCAATTCAAATAGACAGTATTGAAAGAAAAATTCAAAGAAAAGAATCTCTTGCTCAAGGCTTAGGAGAATTACGAGATTTAGATGATTTTGACAGTGAATTCAAAAAATTAGATGAAGTTGATTTAGATGCAGAACTTGAAAAATATAAAACTAATTAGGTGATACGACATGGATAATTCTAAAGATATTGATTATATCAATGAGGAAAGAAGATATTGGGGAAAGAGATATACTGATGTAGCTTATGCTATTAATGAGATATCCCCCTTTCTCTCTGAAAAAGATATAAAAACACGAAAATATTTTACTAAAGCATCAATACTTCAAGAATATATTAAACTTTTAGATTCAGCTGAAGCTGATTGTAAAAAGAAATCTTTATTTTCAATGTTTAAATCTAGTCCCAGCATTACTCTGCTTAAAGACTTTAAAGGTAAAAATAGAGAATCATTTATGCAACTGGAGAAGTGTTCTCATTGCCAATGTTTAAATTGTGCTTTTGACTGTACTTTTAAAAAGTGTTCCAGTTGTAGAGAAGGTTCTATGATTTACTCTTGTGATAAAGAAAAGGTCAATGTAAGAAAATTTGATAATTTCACCTTAGACCTTGTTAATAATGATACTGGAATGTCTTCAAATTATAAAGTTTTAGCTGTTGTTGAAGATTGTATATTAGACAAGCTATATATTTTATTAGAAAACAATACTAATTCTAATGATAAATTAGTATTGTACTATTATCCAGGAATTAAAGATGATTCCTTTGGTGAAATAACAGATGTAACTGAATTTGATTTTGTAGTTGAAGCATATCAAAACGCAGAATAACAAAATAAGAAAACTATCAAATCGAAGTATTTTCAATTTGATAGTTTTCTTATTATATCTATATATAATTTAAATTATAAACTGGAATTAATTAAATGTTTCTGAATATAAAAGGATTTCATGATAAATTATTGGCTGCTAATTGTCAATTAGCATATAATTTAATTCATCAGCCTTCATCATACATAGAAAAATGTTGTGCTTCTAGCTCTTTTCTCTTTTGCATCTCGTTAAAGCAATAGTTTATTATATCACTTCTCTTTATTATTCCAATAAAAATACCATTATCATCAGTTACTGGAACAAAATTCTGACTTATAGCTAATGATATCAAACTTTCTATATTTGATGTTATTGAGACTGATTTATGAGTTATTCTCTTAGGTATATCTTTAACTCTAATAGATTCTGTATTCTTAAAATCTAAAGTATGAGTATTTTTCAATTTCCACAATAAATCGCCCTCTGTTAAGGTTCCAACATATTTCCCTTCTTTATCAATAATTGGTATTGCAGTATAACCATGATGCTCCATTTTCTCCATAACTTGTCTCATAGTTGCATCCTGACTTTCACATACTACTTCATTTTTAGGTGTAAGAAAAAAGGCAATATTCATAAATAAAATCCTTTCCTTAAATGTATTGATTTAATTTTGTCTTCAAACTATATTTTATCATATATAAAGCTAAAATTCTTTTAAGAAATCATTACTATTTACTGAATTTTTATTAAACTTGTCTTTAATCTCTATTATTCTCTAATTTATATACGTAATTTAAATACACCTGATTTTTTAAAATACTGCTTACTTCATTATATCCCTGATCTCCTTGAAGAGTTTTTTTCACTAATACTTCACATAAGACATTACTCTTACATTTTGGACATATACCTACAGCTGCAAACCTCCAATTTAAAAGCTTTATTGGTGTCTCTAGTTCTACTTTTTTTCCACACTTTGGACACTTCAACATTAATTCTGACTCATCAATTTTTACTTCATCAAGATTTTCCACATGAATAGCTGGCATATTATATATATCTTTAACTAAATAATTCTTAATAATCCTAGAATTGTATACCCTTCTAAAAACTTCACTTGTATATTTAGCATCATTCAATGCATCATGTAATTTTGTGTCATCTACTTTGATTTTTAGTTCATCTAAAGCAACTTTTAAACCTAAAGCCTTCTTATGAGCCAACATCTTACTTGTATATTCCTGAATATCTAAATATTCATTAAGCCATCTTAAATCATTATAATTAAAATAGTTGGCATTTATTATTAATTCTGCGACATCATCCTTTGCCCACGAGCAAAGAATATCTCCTTCTTCAAACATGTCTTTAAGTTTATTTATAGCTTCTTCAAATGATATCCCGCTTTTATCAAGTATATTCATATCTATTTTAGTAATTTCCGTTACTATAGGATTAATTACCGGAAAAATTGTAGGTTTAATATATTCCCTAATTTCACTAACTGGCTTCATATACTGGTCTACTTTCACAGCTCCTATTTCTATGATTTCATTTTCTAATCCAATATCATTAAATTCACCATATGTTTCAAAAAAATCTTTATAATAATTAGTTATATTTTTCAAATTGTTAAACTCTAAATCTATAATGATGTACCCCATAATATTTAATCCTTTCTAATGTTACTTATAATTTTTAAATTATAAACTTTACTTACAGATATAATAACTATCTATTTAAGTTAAACTTTTGTGTGTATCTATACTACACGCAATTATAAGTTTATTCCTGCTAACTTCATGAGATGAATTGCATTTTGCGTTTCACTTTTTCCCCTTCTTAATGTGTAGTCAAATTTAATTTTATCATTTTCATAAAATTCTCTAAAATTATAATTTATTATGCTCCTATTTTCCCTCTCTAAATCGCACAATTCCAAATCATGGGTAGACACTAGTCCCACCCCTCCATATTTAATTAGCTGCTTAATTAATACTATAGCACCCGTATGTCTATCTTTAGAATTGGTTCCCTTGAATATTTCATCTAAAAGGAAAAATATTTTTTCACCATTTTTAGATGCTTCGATCAATATTTTTATTCTTAAAATTTCTGCATAGAATGATGAAATACTTTCTTCTAAGTTATCCTTTGTTCTCATACAAGTATATATATTCATAATTCCACAAGAGAACTTATCTGCACATACTGGTGCTCCTATATAACTTAATACTAAGTTTACTCCTATTGTTCTCAAAAATGTACTTTTACCAGACATATTTGAACCTGTAATTAAAGCTACTTTCTGTTCCTGACTTAACGAAAATGTATTTTTGATCGCCTTTTTTCCAAGTAGTGGGTGACCTATATTTATTCCATCTACTTCACTTTTATCCAAGATGACAGGATAAGTCCACTCTTCATTTTCAAAGGCTAAATTACTTACACTGTTTAATGCATCTATTTCATGCATGACTTTAAGCCATTCTTTAAGATTGTCACCATTTCTTTCTCTCCATTTTTCCAGGCTTCTAATTAAAAATACATCCAAAAATACAAGTATATTTAATATGAGATAATATGCATTATATATGCTGTTTCCTGACCAATCTAATATTTTAGAGAACTTTTCCATTTCCTCTTTGCAACTCAAATCATCATTTTTTAATTGTTTTTGTAATCTTTTCAAATAAAAAGAATTAAATTCTTCCTCTTCTATTAATTTTAAAATTTTGCTATATCCATATACACTATTTTTTATAGAGTCAAATAATTTTATTTCTTCCATTATCCCTTTAGATAATATCTTAACGACAAGAAAGTTTACCATAAAGTCCAACATTAAAAATGATGCTGGGATTACTCTTTTTAATACTAAATATATTGAAAAAATTGTAATTAAAATAAAAGTACATGCAATTGAAATTCTTAGGAAACTCGAAGATGATTCTTTTTCTTTACTCCAATTGATTAAGCTAAATAGCTCTGTATCTTTTGACCTCTTTAAACTTCCTTCAACAATAATTTTCTGTCTCCATATGATTTTTTTCCCTAATTCCATTATAGCTTCTTGCTTTTCTTTAATTTCATCTCTATTAAATTTTTTTTCTTTTTTTAATAGTCTTGCTAGCTCTATTCTTCCGCCTTTAGTAACTGTAGTGTTAATATATTGAAAGATAGAGTTGTTTCCAAATACATCCAAATCATCTATAAATGGATGTTGCTCATCCAAATATTCGGAACCTTTATCTTCAAAATGCACAAAATTTCCATTAACCCTTTCTAATCCTTTTTTATTGATCCCTATTAATAAATCAATCCTTTTTTTATACTCAAATATATTATTATGATAAAAAATTAAAATTAGAAAAATAACCACAAAGAACAGAGTTGATAATATAATAAGACTTATATTATTTTTTCTATATAATAAATAATCAATAAAAACACATAAAAGTACTGCTATTAATCTACTCCACCCAACGATATTTACTTTAACACTAAGCTCTTCACTTTTCTTATTGTTTTTTTCTACACTGCTTTTATAAAATTCTTCTGCTAAACTCATAATTCCTCCTAACCAATAATTTTTCAAATATACCAAAATTAATAGTGTAAATTCCCTTTCATATTTTGCTCTAAATACAAATTATTCTTTAATAGCTATGCCCTTCTTTTCACTTATTATAGCATAAAATAACTTTTAAGTAAGCCTTTTCAATGCAGCTAGAAACAGCATAAATCTAACTCATAACTAATTAAAGTATTGTTTAAGTTTATATAAATTCGCCTATGTATCAACTAACTAAAAAAAGAAGGCTTAATGAATATGCCTTCTTCTTCAAGTTTATTATTAATACCTTAGAATGCTTTATTAAGCATAAGTATCAATACCATCACTCTTATTTGATTGTGCTGTATCATTGCTACTATTGCTACTATTACTACTATTGGTGTCATTTTGAGAAATTTTATTAGTTTGGTTAGATTTCTGTGATTGAATCTCAGCTTCAATGTTTTGTATTTCTGCCTGTATTTCTGAAACTTTTGCGCTTTTTGTTTTTGCATCATCCTTACTTGCTTCTTCCTCTTGCAATTCTGTTTTAAGGCTATCTAATTCTTTTTCAAGTGAATTTGCTGTACTGCTGCTTGCACTTGATGCTGAATACGAATTAGTGGATGATATTCCCGAAACTGACGAAATATTCATAATTTATTCTCCTCTCCATCTATTTTACATTGTCATTTAAAATGCGCTTCTTATTGAATCTTCTTGCTCTTCTGCTGTTGTCCCTGAAGCTACTAAACTTTCTAATGGATCTTCTAAACTACTTGATGATTGATTCATTTCTGGTCTTGGTCTATTCGCTTTCATAGCTTCTTCGAATGCACTTTTAATAGCATCTTCCTGATCTTGTGTTATTGTTCCTGATGTTACTAAATCCGCTAAGGGATCTTCCTGTGCATTTGATGATTTATCATTACTTGTTTCATTTGCTTTTCTTGCCTCATCGAGCGCACTCTTAATTGCATCTTCCTGATCTTGTGTTATTTTTCCTGAACTCACCAAACTTGCTAGTGGATCTTTTTCTCCATTTACTGATGTGTTATCATCTGTTTTATCGGCTTCTATAGCTTCTTCTAGGGCATTCTTGATTTCATCTTCTTGGTCTTGTGTTATTGTTCCTGAACTCACTAAATCTGCTAATGGATCTGTTTCAGTACTCGTTGAAGTGTTATTCCTTGATGAATTATTAGTACTTCTTGAAGCATCTAATGCACTTTTAATTGAATCTGCTTGTGTTTGTGTTATTGTTCCCGCACTTATCAAACTTTCTAATGGATTTTGAGTTTTAGTATTACCATATGTTCCTGAAGCTTGTATCGACTTACCTCCAGCTTGAAATGCACTTTGAACAGCGCTTGCCTGATCTTCTGTTAATGTTCCACTTTCAACTAAGCTATCTAAAACACTACTTCCAGATGTGCTTTGTGTTGAACCTGTTAGTGTTTGAGCTGCTTGCTGACTTATTGTTACAGAATCAGATTCTTTGCTTTTTTCTTCCTTTACTTTTTCTTGCTGCACCGCTCTTGCTTCTTGTATCTTTTTTTCAAGATATACTTCTGTGCTTTGACTGCTGCTTATTGTGTTCATAATATAATTCTCTCCTTTAACCTGCTTCCCTGCATTTATTTTTTCCTATATTATAATTCATCGAAATATAATGTCTTAAATCTAACGTAGTGCTGTGGCAATTTTGCGGCAAATTTGTGGCAAATCAATATAGATATGAAATTAAAATAGTATCCAAGCTCATATATGATAAAATATATTTTGAGGTGAACTAATTTCATGGATAAAAAATTAATATACATTGCTGATGATGAAATTAATATTTGTAATATAATAAAATCTTTTCTTATTAACGATGGTTTTGAAGTAGAAATATTTCCAGATGGAAACGCTCTTTTAGAAGCGTTTAATAGAAAACAAGCTGACATGCTTATATTAGATATTATGATGCCAGAAATAGATGGATATGCTCTTTGTTCCTTAATAAGACTAAAAAGCTGTGTGCCAATAATAATAGTATCTGCGAAAGATACCGAATCTGATAAAATAACTGGTCTTAAGCTAGGTTGCGATGATTATCTTACCAAACCTTTTAGTCCCTTGGAGCTTATTGCAAGGATTAACAGTATATTTAGAAGAATAGATTTGGACAAAGCATCTATAAACAATAGTAAAATTGTTAAAATATCTGATATTTCCATAAACCTCGATACTAAACAAGCTGAAGTAAGTGGTAGTCCATTAGCTCTTACAGTTATGGAATTATCTCTTCTTTATTATCTTATAGAAAACAAAAATAGGGCCGTTAGCAGAAATGAACTTTTAGATAAGGTATGGGGATTTGAAAATAAGGTAGAAACTAGGGCTACTGATGATATGATAAAGAGAATACGAAAGAAACTTTTTGATGCAAATTCATCCCTAAAAATCCATACAATATGGGGGTTTGGCTTCACTATATATGATTAGTAAAAAATTTTATAAATATAAAGACTGGATGGTATTATGAGAAGAGATACAATAACATGGCGAATTTTTAAATATAACATTATTATAATTTTTATGTTAATCATATTGACTACAATAATATTCAATGTAGCTATACGGCTATATATTGAAAATGATTCTGTAACACAATTAAAAAAAATAGCATCAAACGCTGAAAATACTGCACTTTTGCATGGTCCGGACTTTTTTCCTAAAGATCAAAAGTTACCTCCTCCTGATTCACCAAATGTTAAAGCACCTCCAACTAATTTACAAGGAGAAAATGATCCTTTTAGATACTATTTTATGTTGGACCGATCATTAAAGGAACCTTTTTCTATGTTAAATGCAGACTTCATATTATTAGATAAAAATAAAAATAGAATCATACCTTTTCAGGAAAATTCCACTTCAATACATGTTGAACTTATGAAAAAAGTTATTGATAAAATTAATAGTTCAAAAGATAGAAATACTGAAACTGAATTAAACCTTACTTTATCAAACACTCAATACATAGCAATTATAAAGCCTGTATCCGATAAGAACTCTTTTGGTTTAGGTTGGATAATTGTATACTCAAGCATCCAAAAGATAAATCAACTACAATTAGGGATAAACATAATTCTTTTTCTCATACTTATTTTTTCTGCTTTAATTACCGTAGTATTTTCTTCACGTGTGTCAAAAAAAATATCAGAACCATTTTATCATCTAAATAAATATATAAGAGCTATTTCCGAAAGAAACTTCGGTAATAAAATTGAAATGCCAGTATATAATGAATTGAATGATTTTGTGAATAATATTAATATTATGTCCGAAAAACTTGAAACTTACGATAAAGCCCAAAAAACATTTTTACAAAATGTATCTCATGAATTTAGGACCCCGCTTATGTCTATTCAGAGTTATACTGAAGGCATTAAATATAAAGTTGTTGATAATGATACTGCTATTACAGTTATACTTTCCGAAATTAAACGTATGACAAATTTAGTTGAAGATTTATTGTATTTGTCTCGTCTTGATGCAATCGAGGAAAATTATAACTATACGCATTTAAATCTTAACGAATTAATAAATAGATGTGTACACAGCATGAATCTACTTGCAGGAAAAAATTCGTTAGTCATAAATACTAATCTTCCAGCAGAAATAATTCAAATTTGCGCAGATGAAGAGAAACTTTCTCGTGCAATTAATAACATCATTAGCAATTGTATCAGATATGCTAATACGTGCATTTCGATAAACCTAGAAATTATAGATGATGTCAGAGTAAAGCTCTTAATCTATGATGATGGGCCTGGTTTTAATGATTTTGATCTTTCCAATATGTTTGAAAGATTTTATAAAGGGAAGAATGGGAACCTAGGATTAGGATTATCCATTAGTAAAAATATTATTGAAAAGCTAAATGGTAAAATTCATGCAAAAAACTCACTGTCTCAAACAGGTGCAATGTTTATAATAGAATTACTAAAGGATTTTGAAAAATAATTGACATTTATTATTTTTCAAAATCCTTATACATAAGACTTGGCTGTACTCCTGTATTATTTTGATATTTTCCACTGCTATACAGATCATATTCTCCATGAATGTCATGATAATATATTTGACATATTTCAACATTTGGATAAACTATTATTGGCTGAACACAGAAAATTTCCAACGTCCAATATCCTGAAAAGCCAATATCACCAAAACCAGCCGTAACATGGATAAATAGTCCAAGTCTGCCTGTAGATGACCGACCTTCAAGCATTGGGACATATTTATTAGTACTAGTAAATTCATTTGTCCTGCCTAGATACAGTCTACCTGGTTCTAATTGTAATCCTTCCTCTGGAATCACTATTTTTTGAGTTGAATTTGGAGTTTTCATATCTAATACATTATTTTCATAAACTAATAATTCATTATGTAAGGTTAAATTATAGCTATTAGGATTTATTCTCTTTTCATTAAATGGCTCAATTATTATACTATTGCCAATATTTTTTAATATCTCTTTTCCTGATAATATCATAATTTTCCTCCCATTTATAACACATACAGTTTACATATCTGCATTTAAAATTTCTTTAAATTCAAATAATATTTTCTTTACTTTTTCTTCTTCAAGCGGCTTATAGCTTTCTATATATCCAGATGCATCAAGAGCTTCATATGCTTTTTTACTCATAGAAATCCAATTTTCTGGTATATACACCCATATAATATCCTCATACTTGCAGCTAAGCAAAAAATGTTCTACTCCCCAAAATGCATATTCTTCAATTTCATGTAAATCATTAAAAATTTTATAGTCTTGAACAACTTCAGGAACTAATTCATATTTATATAAGTCAACATAGAAAAAATCAAATTTTTCTCCCTTAGCTTTAAAAGGATCACCCTTAATTATCTTTATTTTATCATTTTTTTTAAAACTTTGGTTGTATAAATTTATTAGTTCTTCATTTGCTTCATATACAATAACTTCCTTAACCTTAGGTTTCATTGCAATTTCTTGAACTACATACCCTATTCCAAGACCTACTATGCCAACTCTTCCTTGTGCAAAAGCAATAGCCTCATACGAACTCTCTATTTCCTTAGGCATAAGTTTCATTAGACTAATCCCTTTTTTATATAATTTAACTATATCTACATTATATTCCTCTTTATTTTCATACATATATCCATGTAAATCTTCTTTTTTCATGGTATCTTTAACTATTTTATAGTCACCACAAGTTCCTTGATTAATTAAATCACTGTATTTTTTTATCTCTTGGAACACGAAATTTTTATTGTATGGTTTCATAGTTAATTCCCTTTCTTACAATATTTAACACAGAATTCTTAATATCTTTACTATATCATAATATTTTAATAAATGAGTAACATTCTCACATATTTTTTATATTTATGTATATATTCAATTAATTTATACGTTTTACATCTAGATACTTACTTATCAAATATCCGTCCCAAATCTAATTTCATTATTGCAACATATATATATTTGATAAACCATAATATAATAACACATTATTAACTTCAATATAACCGTCAAATAAACTTTTTATTTATATACATATATGCTATACTTATTCTAATGATTTAATTCATTAATATTTTGTAAAGTAGAGGTGTTTATATGAAAAATGTTACTATAAGTGAAGAAGCTTATAATGAATTTAAAGCTTTTTTAGAAGAAAATGAAATAGCTGATTTTAATATTAGAATAAATTTTGCCGGCTCTGCATGTAGCGGCCCAATATTTAACATATCTGTTTCAAATGCAAGTGATGATGACGAAGTTGAAAAGATTAATGACATCTCATTCATATATGAAAAAAGCTTAATCGACCAGTTCGGAGGATTTATAATTCTTTCTTCTGAAGAAAATGACGGTAATGGTTTAAGTTTAAAACCTGTCATTGAGCCTGAAGGTGGATGCGGTGGTTCTTGTGCTGGATGCCACTAAACCAGCTTACAATTCATAGTTTAAGGTTAAGGGCGAAAGCCCTTAATCAATTATGAGTTAAAAGTTATAAGTAATAACTCAAATTTTTGATTTCTTTATCTATAGGTTAGTCTGCAGTTTCTATTTTCCATTGTACACCAGCATAATCGTTGCTTATATTATATATTCCCTCTAACATATCTATCCAATAATATTTTTTCACAACCATCTTCTCTTTTTCTTCTCCTGTTGCTCCTTGTAATGTTTCATTACCAAACTCATTTAAATATTCATATATTCTCGAAGAGATTTCATTCATATATTCAAAATACTGTAAATCATCATCTTTCAATTCCATCTTTTTATTCTCATTCTTCATTTCTTTACTTAATGTAGAAAACATATATTCCTTCATTTTTGATTGTATATCATTTTCAACTATCTTATTTGCTTTTATGTTTTTTGAAAATATAGTAATTGAATCTTGTGAATATGATCTATATTGCTGCCATAATTCTATGGTATCACTTGACATAGCATCATAATTTTTGTAAAGCCTTAATAATTCTTCATTTTTTATGCTGCCCTCTTCAATACTTTTAGCTAAAACATCCATATTACTTTCGTTCCTCTGTTTAAAATCTTCAATCTCAATGTAAGATTGTTGTCCTAATTTAAACTTATAATTATTTAATTTGAATAATACATAAATATTACCTAATATACTTATTATAAGAAGCATAGATAATAGCATCACATAATCTGAACTTTTTATTTTTTTTATAAAAATCATCCCTCCTATGCTCTAATTTATTTTAACATATAAGCTTATGTTTGCATATTTAAAATTGAACATATATAAGTTTTTATCTCGCCCAATCATGTATAGCTTCATTGACCATTTTTAATCCAATACCAGCTTCTATTACTTCTTTTCTTTCTGTATTTATTCTTTTAATCTCTCCATATGGATTTTTTAAAGATAACTCTTCATTTCCAGATATAACCCATATTATCTTTTTATTAATGGGCTTTACTCTTAGCTCTTTTTCTCCTACCCCATCTGTAAAATATACCAACACAGAATTTTTCAAATTATTATCAATAATATATTTAAATACTGGAGTAAACTCAGTTGATCCATTATCCTTACTTCTCTTTTGTATATCTTTTTCATTTTTAATTATATATACATTCCTAATTTCATTATCACATTCAATAATTGTAACTTTATTTTTAGTATTTGAAGTTATTGATAATATCTCTATCAATATCTTGTGTATATCTTCTTCTTTCATACTTGCACTTATATCTATCGCAACAATAAGCTCTATTTGAGATTCAGGCAGTCTTCCTCTTAACTCTAATCTTTCAGGCTGTCTTCTATTCCTTCTCGTTATTGTTTTCTTATATCCTGATTTTACACTTGGCAGAATATTTTTAAGAACGCTCTGCCATGGTATTTCAGCCTTTTCCTTATAAGCTAAAATTATGTTTTCTAATCCCTTAGGTGTATTTTTAACATAAGCGCTTACTGCCGTCTTCTTAGTTAGATTTCTAATATCTTCATCACTTATCTGTATTTGCTCCCATAAATCATGTGCTTTTGACATATCAATATCATATTTTGAATTATCATCATCATTTATTTTACTTTCTTTTATTCTTGATTTAATAGCTTTATATATTTCTTCTGCATATTCCTCAATGCTTCTATTTTCCTCAAGTGAAAGATTATGTTCCATATTAATGCCATTAAGCTTTCTACTATACCCTGGCAGATCTTTTATGTATTGATTAATTGAAATATCTAATGCAATGCTAATTGCCTCTTTGCTAAACCTATTTTTCAATTTTCTTTCTCTCTCAAAGTGTGAATTCATTATATGATATATTTCATGTTTAAATAATGCAGCCATTTCTTTTTTGCTACAATTTAAAAATAAAAATGGATTGAAATTCATATTAAAACCATCTCTATTTGGAATAGTAGCTATTGGAACTGTCAAGTCTACATTTATATTTCTTCTTACTCTAAGCATAAATTGTCCAAAAAAAGCATCTTGGGTTTGTAATAGATATAAAATAACATCCTCAATTAATTCAAAGAAACTTCTTTTAAAATTATCGTTAGAATCAATCTTTTCTTCTAAATCATATGCTTCTTTTAAAAGCCACTGTCTTTTTTCTTCAAAATCCATACTTAGCCTCCTTATTTAAATATATCAAAAAATGCATCTATAAATGCTTCACTATTCAATAGTTTTTCATATATTCCGCCACTATAATCCCTTTTTATTTCTTTCATTATTCCTAGCCTTAAATCTCTAGGATATAAGTTCAATATCTCGGAAAATAGCCTTAAATTTTTTTCTAAAGAATAACCTTCTAAGAACTTTAATGAATTTTTAGCTAATATATAAAGCCTTGAATGATTTTCTTTCTTAACAGCCTCTCTTAATTCCGCACTTAAAATTTCATTGCTAAATATATCCTCTACCTTTATCAATGGGTTCTTTAAGTTTATTATAAAACTTCCAAAATCATTTCCTATATTTACTCCAACATTTCCCTTTACAACATTTAAAAATATATCTAGCGAATACTTTTCTTTATTTTTTAAGTAAACATTATATGCTCTAGATATCCTTTCCCAGCTTCTTGGAGTAGCTTTTATGTCTTCCTCAGAATCTGGTGTATGCAAGTATTCAGGAAAAGTAGATAAAAATTCTATAATATGTTCATTGATATTTCCTTCTTTGCTCATTCCCCAGTTGATCCATTCTTTAACGTCCGAATCAAGCCTCACCCATACAAATCTATCCTCTTGAGCTGGATCCATGTCCACAACATCATAGTTACTGTTATAATAACCATCATTTTTATTTGATGGATTCATTGCAGCTATCACTTTTACTTTATCATCTAGTACATATCCATTAATTTCTCTATTTAAAATCAAATTCATAAGTTCCTGAGCTACAGCATGATCACATCTATTTAGTTCATCTATGAATAAAATAACACTTTCATATTTATCTTCCTTTATAGCCTTTTCTATTTCAATTAATTTACTGTGTGTTGCATATGTTGTAACTTTATTTTCAACTATTGGTAATCCACCAATTTCCCCTTCCTTTAACAAATTAGCATCTATTGTTACCAGATAGTATTTATTATCTTTTGCAATATGCTTAACTAGCGAAGTTTTCCCTACTCCGCTTTCCCCTATGATTAAGGGTACATCATTTGATGCAATTATTAAATCTACAGTATTTAAACATTCCGAATAATTCAAAACTCTCACCTCTTTATCTCAAAATGACTCTTAGGCACAATCAAATAAATAACAAGTCCATTTGCCAGCCTATTTTCCATCATCCTACGGCAGCAAATTGACCTAATAGGGCTACTATGAGGGCAATTTGCTTTCTTGCCTGATGAAAAATATCCATGTCAGCTTTGGACTTGTTATTTATTTTCATGTGCCTTACAATGCTAATTTATAATCTATTAATAGCTTTTTAGCATTTTTACTTCCAAACTCGTCAACAAATCCGATTTTATCCATCTCCAGAATCTCTAATTCTAAAAAATCCTCAATATATTTCTTTTCAATATTGTCATCTTCAATTTTTTCTTTAAGAACCTCAATTACTAAATTTACATCAATACTTTCATAAATATACTTAACTACATTTATATTCTCATGAATGAATAACTTTATCTCATCTAAATCATAATTAGCTATATAATTTATAGCCTCTCCATTTAATGATATAGCTTTTATTTTAGCATCTTTAGTAGGATTTTTTATGAATCTAATTGCAACATAATAATTATCTATAGCTGCAAGTTGAATTTTTTCTGAAGGATTATCTATATACTTAATCGCATCATAATCTTTACTTACCGCTAAAAGCTGTAAATCTTCGCTAGGATTTTCTACATATTGAATCGCCCAGCCTTTTGTTTTAATAGCTTCTTCAATTATCTTATCACTTGGATGATTAATGTACTCCAAAGAATTCCATAGACTTTTAACGCACATTATCCCAACTTCTTCATCTACATTTTTAATATATTTTATGCTTAAAGGAGCATTCATAATGGCTTGTTTTTGGACTTCCCTACTAGGACTCTTTATATATTTAATATTACTACCATTATGTTTAACTATAAATAACATTAAATCTTCATCTACATCAGATAATTCTTGAATGTATTTCGGATTACTTTTTAACTTTGATAATAATTGTTCTCTATCCATCTTCTCTCTCCTTTACATTATTCATACTTGATTCTTATCTTCACTTTTATCACATTTAATGTTATAAACAAAAATAGAGGCTATGAATTTAAATGATACTGCCATAGAATTTATTACCTAGATACTTTTTCTGGTAAAATTTTAAATCTTATAATTAGCAGCACAAACAAATGTATAACCCTTCTCTATTATTGGACCATATACGAAATCTTTCTAATCTTTATATTTTTCAATTTCTCTTTTAACAGAAAAAAGTAAACTGTTCAATTCCCAAACCTCTCCATCTTCTATCAACTTGTTTAATGTTTTTTGATATCTGGCTGCCTCTACTTCTTTACCTAAAGTTATTAATGTCAATAACGAATTCATTATATTAGAAATTAAGTGTGATTTCACTTCAAATAACTTTTGAGCATCCTTAATTTCATCTTTAATTTCTAACATTTCTTCATCTAGTCTAAATGCGGCGTCTGCAGATCTCTTGAGCTTTTCTTTAAGCTGTTCTGGTATATGTTGTTTATATTTATAATTAAGAGAATGCTCAATTGTTGCCCAAAAGTTCATTGCTAGAGTTCTTATTTGAAACTCTGCCAAAATCTCAACTAATCCTTCTGCCATATTTACTGGATATTTTATTATCATATGATAACTTCTATAGCCGCTTTCCTTAACATTTCTTACATAATCTTTTTCATAAAGAATCTGCATATCCTTACGCCTTCGTAATATTTCAACAACAGTATCTATATCATCAACGAATTGACACATTATTCGTATTCCTGCAATATCCTCTAGTTCATATCTAACTCTGTCTATTGGTATTTCAAATTTATTAGTTTTCTCTAATATACTTGATACTTCCTTTACTCTACCAGTTACAAATTCTATAGGTGAATATTCATTTCTTTTTCTATACTCTTTTCTTATTGATTTTAATTTAACCTTCAATTCATCTACTGCTTGCTCATAAGGCGTTAAAAAAACCTTCCAATCGCTTATTGCCATTAATACCACCCTTTAATTACATCATTTCTCAATATTGTCCTTATCTATTATATCAAAATCTTTAAATTAAGTATAATCAATAATAATAATTAATAAACTATTTTGAAAATTTTTATAATCTATATTCTTCAAATTATGATATAATTTATGTAGAATATTAATTTTTTTAAAGTAATGTACTTTTAATGAGGTGACTAAAAATGAATGATACTGACATATTAAACCACTTATTTGACAAACAAATACTTTGTCCTGTTTGTAATTCACATTTCAAGACAAAAACTGTTAAATCTAAGTCACCGCGAGTTATTTCCAAAGATTCAGATTTTTTTGTACGATATCTAGCAGTAAATCCATATTTTTATGATGTTATTATCTGTAATTCTTGCGGTTATGCTGCAATGCGGTCAGATTTTGAAAAGCTCAAATCCCACAAAAAGGAGCTTGTTTTAAGCAATGTAACTCCGAAATGGAAGCCAAGAGAATACCCTGATATTTTAGATGAGAAATTAGCAATTGAACGTTTCAAATTAGCTTTACTAAATTCAGTGCTCATCAATCTTCCTGATAGCACTAAAGCTATGATTTCACTGAAAATTGCTTGGATGTATAGATTGTTAAATGATGTAGACTTAGAAAAAGTTTTTCTTAGACAAGCTCTTGAAGGCTTTAATAATGCTTATATACATGAGCTTTTTCCTATATATGGACTACAAAGAGATTCTCTAATGTATTTACTTGGTGAATTAAATCGAAAATTAGGAAATGACCATGATGCACTATTGTGGTTTTCAAAAACTATCGTAAGCGTAAATTCTTCATCTAGAGTTAAAGATATGGCTCGTACTGGTAAGGATTTAATTAAAGCTACAGATCTTTAAAAAAGTATTTTTAATTTATTAACAGGGGGACTAGACTATGGGATTTTTTAAAAATAACACTTCAACAAATTTAGATGTTAACCTTACACAACCTTCTAAAAATCAAGATAGCAATGTTAATACAAATCAGAGAGATCTAAGCAATGAAATTAGTAGCCTGAAGAATAAAACTGACCAAGTAGATTCTTCTATTAAAAGCATTATTTCTTCTGCTTCTTCATTAGTATCTTATACTGAGTCCCAAAATAAAGAACTTAAGAATGCTAAAGACATGCTTTCTAACTTTAGATCAAATATGGAGGATTTAGCAATTAATATTACTAATGTTCATATTAAAGTATTAGATACTGATAAACTGGCTGATACAGGTTTAAATTCTATTAATAACTTAGATTCATCATTGGCTGATTTAGAAGATGCCTTTACAGTATCAACTTCAACAGTAAACGCTTTAGTATCAAAATTAGAATCTGTAAACAGTATTACTGACTCAATAAGTCAAATAGCAGCTCAAACTAATCTCTTATCTCTAAACGCAGCTATAGAAGCAGCCAGAGCTGGTGAAGCTGGAAAAGGATTTTCTGTGGTTGCAGGAGAAGTTAGAAAGTTAGCTGAAAATTCAAAACTTGCTGTTCAAAGTATAACAAGTATATTAGAAGAAATTAAAGTAGATATTTTAAAAGCATCCAGTGCAATGAATTCTGGTAATTCAGCTTTAAGCACTCAACATAATTCCCTAGAAGGAGCTAAAAATAGTTTTTCCGATATAAAAACTTCTATTGATGATGCTACTCAAGAAATTACTACTTGTATAGAAAACTTAACTACTGCTTCCGAAGATAAGGATAATGTAATCTCTTTAGTAGATAATATTAGCACGGTCTTTGAAGAGCATGAAAGCTTATCAAAAGAAATTGCTTCAGATCTTCATAGTCAAGATAATTCTTTAAAAGAAATCAGTAACTCACTCGGAAAATTATTCTAAATATAAAAAAGAACTTCAATGAATTTAATTGAAGTTCTTTTTTTGTATTTATTTTAAAGTATTCTTTTCGGATTAAAATCGAGATAATCTGCTGAAGTTAATATATATTCAACCCCATCTAAATATCCATCTAGCACTTTCCCTGATAATACAGGTCCATGTAAATGCCCATATATGACTTTTTGTACACTATATTCTTTTATTATCTTCGTAAATTCAGATTCCTCAAACTTTTCATTTGTAGGAGGATAATGAAGCATAACTATAATTTTTTCGAATTTATTACGTTTAGCTTCCTCAAGAGAAAGTTTTAATCTTATTTGCTCTCTCTTATATATCTTTTCATCTTTATCAGTGTATTTATCTCCACTAGGGCATACCCATCCTCTAGTCCCACATATTGCATAATCCTCATAAAAGTAAAAATTATTTTGAATAAACTTAGTATTTTCATACATTTTATTTAACTTAGAAATACTTCCCCACCAATAATCATGATTACCTTTGCTAATAATCTTTTTACCTGGCAGTTCATTAATCCAATCTAAATCATATTTACTGTCCTGTTCCTTTAATGACCAGGATATATCTCCAGCTATAAGCACCATATCTTCTCCAGTTATCTTATTAAGCCAATTTTTTTTTATTTTGTCACAATGATCTTTCCACCTATCACCAAAGACATCCATTGGCTTTTCAACATTAAAGCCTAAATGCAAATCTGAAATAGTATAAAGTGCCATTTATTTATCACCTTTCTGTCATCCTTATATGTTTATCTTTTCTTATCTAAATCAGTAATAAAAGCTATTACATGCGCTACAGCCTCATATAGCTCAGTAGGAATTTCATCTCCAACATCTACATTACATAATAAATCCGTTAATTCTTTATTGTACACTATTGGTACTTCATTTTCTGAAGCCTTCTCTATTATTTTATCTGCTATATATCCCATTCCAGCTGCTGTAACTATTGGAGCATCGCTATTAAATTCATATTTTAATGCTGCTGCTTTTTTCCTTTGATTCATTTCTTCGTACACTCCCTTCTCTCCAGTTAGCTGAAATATGAACTAAACTTAGAACTTATCTTTTTTTATAACTTAAATCAGTAACAAGTTACAAATTAAAACTTGCACGTAATAAATAAATTTTTTAATTTATTTATATTATACCTTAATATCAATAGTAGATATAGTTAAATCATTAAAGAAATTTCTGCAATTTACTATATCCACAGGTTTATCTTTAACCGATACATTTATATTTACAAATAATCCAAGTGTTGACAAACCTTCTGCTAATTTTGATTTATTCTTATTTATAATGGACGTATAATCACTTTCACATTTTAAATTTACATCAATTCTATTATCTCTCATGGTCAAATAACCATCAATATCCCCTAACTTAGCGGTTTTTACACTAATGATCATTTTAGCATTAGTTTTATCTATCTTTTTCCCATCTTTTCTATTATCCTTTATTATCAATTTACAAGGATATTCCTTAGAATTAGCAGTTACAGGAACATTTAAATAATAATACTCATTACTCATAGAATTAAACACTTTGATGTCACTAATATTGTTTTTTATCAAATTCATTATCTTTTCGTAACTATCTCCTTTTATTTCTGTTTGAGTTATTATATTCTTAACTATATCTCTTATATTGTTGATTTTATCTTTCATTTCACCTTTTATTGATTCTTTGATATCTAATCCACTTCTTAAAAATATATCTTCCGCATCCGCTTTTCCAATATTTATTTTATTGGAGATTGTATCCTTAACCGCATTATCTGATGCTTCCTTAGGCTGTATACTATCATTATTAACATCCATAAATGGATTTTCTTTAACGACTTCTTCTCCTTTAGACTTACTATTTAATAGCTCGCTAAATGCCTTGAATTCGCTGTCTGTAAGCTTAACTTCCCTTCCTTCCATGTTACTTAATAATTCTTCTAACTTTATCTTATTTGCTGATTCAACAAGGCGATCTGCTTGAGTTTTAGAAGCATTATTAGTTGCCAAATCATCCCCAACAGTATCTTTTATTATTTTAACAATATCTGGATTATCTAATTTTTCCAATATTGATTCAGGAAGATTCGTTTTTTCCATACTCGAACTGCCACTTTCCTGTCCAGCACTTTTTTGTATCATACTAAGTTCACTATCTTCACTTCCAGCCAAAGTTTTCAATACATCCAATATATTGATTTTCTTAGATAGCGGATCATTTTCATTATAAGCCTTGGATAAGAGTGCTGTAGTTTTATCTGAGGAATTCCTATTTAATTCTAGTTCCTTATTTATCATTTTTTCATCAATGGAGACTTGAGAAGCATTGTTATCTTGAGCACTTTTCGCATTCCCATCAGAATTTAACGAATCACTTATCTTCATGATAATCTCTTCAATTGAAGAATTTCCTTTAAATAATTTATTAAAACTTTTTATACTTTCTTCAGAGAAGTCTAGCTTATTTTCTATAAATGCAAGTATATCATCTGAATTTATATTTTTATATTCATTTAAGAACTTAGTCAATAACTCTTTAATAGCTTGACCTTCTGAACTATCAGAAGATAGCCCTTTACTTTGTATATATGTCTGAATAAATGCATCTAACTCTTTAGGATTAGCACTTATTCTCTCATTAAATTGAATTAATCCCTTAATTTCATTAATATTCTCTCTAGTTAATGGGATATTATGCTTAACCATATTTTTTAATATATCAATATCTTCTTTTGATAGTCCTTCTTTATCTATAACATCCTGAAAATTTTCATCTTCATTTGTTCCTTCGTTTGTTGAATCTTGTACCAATTTTAATTTTAATTTTCCATTTTGAAATCCATCTACTTGAAATTTAATTAGTTTAAGGTCGTCTAAATCAACATTACCATCAAGTTCTGCAATAAACTGCCATCCATCTGCAAGCTTTACTGTAACATCCTTTCCATTTCCTTTTTCAACTACTCGTCCTGTAAAACGCTCTCCAACTTCAAAGGTTAACTTACTAGAAACTTTTTTTGTGTTTGTATTATATCCATTATTTACATTCCAAACTCCTGGCATATTATTTCTCCCCCACTAATTCACTACTTCTATAATATACTTATCGTATAAATGATATATAAATTGAGTTATATAAAAGAAATTTAAGAGTCTAATTTAGCTAGTTTACAAGGAGAAGCTCATAGGCTTTCCATTTGTAACTAGTTACTACTTTGTTTGTTATCTTGACTTATAAAAAATATTAATTCTAAGTTATAAGTCTATTTCATAAGTAGGATATATATACCCTACTTATATTCTTTACCTTCTTCTTCTCCATTTAACACTCTAATTACTCCTTGGGCTAATGCAAGCATTTCATCTTCACCTGGATAAACTACTATAGGAGCTATAAAGTCTACCTTTTCCTTTATAAGATCTACCATTGGTTTTCCATAAGCCATTCCTCCTGTTAAAATTATAGCATCTACCTTTCCATTAAGGACTGTTGCTGCTGCTCCTATATCCTTTGCAACCTGATATCCCATGGCATCATGAACAAGCTTTGCTTTAGGTTCACCTTCTAAAGCAGCTTTTTCTACAACTCTTGCATCATTTGTATTAAGATAAGCTACAAAACCGCCCTTTCCTGTAATTTTCTTTAGGAGCTCTTCTAATGTATACTTTCCGCTAAAGCACAATCTAACTAAATCACCTGCTGGAACGCCACCACTTCTTTCTGGCGAAAAAGCCCCCTCTCCGTCAAGAGCATTATTAACATCAACTATCTTTCCATTTTTATGTGCCCCTACAGAAACTCCCCCTCCCATATGAGCTACTATGACATTGATATCTTCGTAATTTTTAGAATTTTCTCTTGCATATTTCTTAGCCACAGCCTTTTGATTTAAAGCATGAAAAATGCTTTTTCTAGGCAATTCCGGAATACCTGATAATCTTGCTATCTCTTCCATTTCATCCACAACCACAGGATCTACTATGTAGGCTGGTTTCCCGATAGAATCAGCAATTTCTCTTGCTATTATAGCACCAAGATTAGATGCATGCTCCCCTTGCACACTGTTTTTTAAATCTTGTAACATTTTATCATTTACATTATATGTTCCGCTAAGTATAGGCTTTAAAAGCCCACCTCTTCCAACTATTGCATCTAATTCTTTTATGTCCATATCAGTATCTTTTAATATTTTTAATATAATTTCTGTTCGAAAATCTTTTTGCTCTAATATATGTTTGTACTTACCTATTTCTTCTGAAGAATGTCTTATGGTCTCTCCAAATATTTCTTTTTCATCTTCATAAACAGATATTTTAGTTGATGTAGAGCCTGGATTTATTATTAATAATTTATAACTCATTTTTACCTCCATATCATATATTTTCATTTTTAATATTCCCATATTATTGAAATATTAAACTTTATCTAAAAAATAAAAAGCATCACTCTCCTGTGATACTTTCTATTTTGTTAAATGCTAATAATAATTCTAAATAATCTTTTATCTATTCTCCCTATCCAGTGCTTCTTCTCTAATCTCTTTTCTCATAGCACAAAGAGCTTCTTCTCTTCTTTCATTTTTTTCTTTTAACGTTTGCTTCATGTTTGGGTCATCTGTTTTTGCAATCATTTCATCTGCAAGCTCGCAATTTAAGATAGTTTTATCAATATTATATTGGATTCTTTCTACATTATCCGTTCTATCATCTGGTTTACTTTTCATAATTGCATCACTTCCTTTTTACTTAGTATATTGTTCTAAAGGTAAGGTTTCTACGTAACCACCTTTCCTTTGTATTATGTGCATTGAAATAACTTATTATGTGCAATCATTTTTCTGATCTAATGCTTGATAAATGGGAAAGTTTTATTAAGAATAAGCGAATTTAATACACCTATATCTTTTCGGTATGAAAACAAAGATAGTTGTTCAAAAAATCTTTTTAATAAAAATAAGCTATATATACTAGAAAATATATTACTAGTATACATAGCTTTAAAATTGACTTTATTACTTCACTTCTATTTTATTGTAATTTTTCTTTCCTCTTTTAATTAAAGCTGCACCATCTTTAAAATCTTCTTCATTTAAAGTTCTAGTTACGTCTTCAACCTTAACTCCATTGATAGATAGTCCACCTTGTTCAATTAATCTTCTGCCTTCCTTTTTAGATGGAACAATTTTAGTACTTGCCATAATGTCTAAAATTTGTAATCCAATTTCCTCTTTTGTTATTGTCACAGTTGGTACATTTGACATATCAGCTCCACCTGCAAATAAGGCAGCAGCAGCTTCTTCTGCTTTTTTAGCTTCTTCTTCACCATGAACAAGCTTAGTTATTTCGTATGCAAGTACTTTCTTAGCTGTATTTATTTCAGCACCTTCTAAGCTTCCAAGCCTTCTTACTTCATCCATTGGTACAAAAGTTAATAAAGCTAAGCATTTTTCAACATCTGCATCATCTACATTTCTCCAATATTGATAGAAATCATATGGAGAAGTTTTTTCTGGATCAAGCCATAATGCTCCACCAACAGTTTTACCCATCTTTTGTCCTTGACTGTTAGTTAATAAAGTACAAGTCATAGCCATAGCTTCACCTTGTGCTTTTCTTCTTACAAGTTCGACTCCAGCTATCATGTTAGACCATTGGTCATCTCCTCCAAGCTGCATTTTACAATTATACTTTTGATTTAATTCGTAAAAATCATATCCCTGCATTAACATATAATTAAACTCTAAGAAGGATAATCCTTTTTCTAATCTTTGTTTAAAACATTCTGCTGTTAACATTCTATTTACCGAGAAGTGAACTCCAACTTCTCTTAAAAAATCAACATAATTAAGATTTAATAACCAATCTGCATTATTTGCGAGTATTGCCTTACCATCAGAAAAATCTATAAATCTTTCCATTTGCTTTTTAATACATTCAACATTATGCTGAATATCATCCTTTGTAAGCATTTTTCTCATATCAGTCTTACCACTTGGATCTCCAACCATAGCTGTTCCACCACCAATTAAAGCTATTGGCCTGTGCCCTGCTCTTTGCATATGTGCCATGAACATCATCGCTATAAAATGTCCTACATGTAGACTATCTGCTGTTGGATCAAAACCTATATAAAAAGTTACTTTCTCATTTTCTAATAACTTTCTTGTTTCTTCTTCATGCGTAAATTGTTTTATGTATCCTCTTTCTAATAGCTCATCTAATACGTTTGCCATTATAACAGTACCTCCTAAAAATCTTCTTATTTAAAATTAAATTAAGCTTTGACCGTAAAATCAATTTTTAATTTAATAACACCACATTGTTTAAATCACTTATTATAGTATATCCTCAACCTTCAAATTTGGCAACAATTCATAATTCTCAAATTTTCGTTTGTTATCTATACAATAGCTTAATGTAACAATATAGCTTATAGAAATAAGAACTGAAGGAACACTACTAAGCTTTAATTGATAAAACTCCTGGTAATATAACCTTAAAGCTATGCTCCGCTCTGGAACTTATAAATTTGACTTTTCCTTTTCCTTTAAATGCATTTTTTATAATTTTAAATCCGTTTCCATTATTTAAAAATCTCTTTTTTTCATCTAACGTTATTAATTTTTCATAGAGCCAAATGTTTCTTTTATTGTAGCTAGTCCTCTGGCCCTTAATATTTTCTCCAATAAATTCACCTGGGCTTGAAATTATAATTTTATTTTTGTCTATAACTATTTCTATTATTTTATTTAAGTCAAAATATTCCCTATATAATACAGCATTTTTCATAGCTTCAACTATTGCTTGTATAGGATATGTCTTAGGTATGATCTTATTGATCTCCTCTTCTGCTTTATCAATCATTGATAAAAGACTCCCTTGAATTATCTGTGCCTCTCCATTTGCACTATATTTATTAATAATTTTTATCATATTGTTAGGAATATATAAGTAGTTTTTATCAGAAAATACAAGAAGTCCTCCATATGTACATATAAGTGGTGAAGCTTCCTTCTTTTCATAAACGATTCCTGCACTTAGCAATAAATACTTTCTATTTTCATCATTAACTTCTATTCCTTTTTTATTAAAATAACTATCGACCAATTTCATGTTAAGCATATCAGTATTGCTTTTAATTAACGGGCAAGTTTCAATTGTTAAACTTAAGTTTTCTTCAAATAAAGCTATTAATTCCTGCTTTCTCATCACATCTGTTGTGGATCCTCTCCTAATATAGAAAGCACCATTTTCTCTAACCTGATATGGTTTCTGACCTCCATCATATATTGATATTACACCTATTTTTTTATTCTTAATATCAATAAAATCTACTTCTATTGGAATTGGAGGTTCGCACCTTGATGTCACTATTTGTTGTATTTGTTCTTCTTGAAATATATCATCATCTTGAAGTCCTATAACTTTTTTAGTTTTATCCTCTATTCCAACAATTATATACCCTCTTCCACCACTTGAATTCGCTATGGCACATATATCCTTAGTTAATTCTTTCTTTCCCGTTTCATAATTAAGTTCTAATCTTAACTTAAAATCTAATTTTGTTCCTTCTTCTCTCGCTATCAGAGATAGTAATTTTTTACTATCCATAATTCACTCCTCCTTATAATTCATATAAGTTTGATTTCAAAGTTGAATATCTATAAAGAACAAAAAAGCACCCTTATTTTAAATAAGCTTGCTTTATAATAATATTATTGCATTTTTAATATATGCCCACTCATAAATTTATTTTTCCCACTCGCTTTAGCTTTATATAATAAATCATCAGCCTTGCTAATAAGTTCATTTAAATCTGTTCCATTCAAAGGGAAGAATGAAACTCCAAAACTAGCTGTAACAGACTTACATTTATCATTAAAAGTCACTTTTTCTTTTTCAAGATTCTGTCTTATTGCTTCAATTTTTTCACAAACTTTGTCCTCATTCTCGTAACCTGAAATATATAAAATAAATTCTTCTCCACCATATCTAGCTAAAATATCGCCTTCATCTATACCGTTTTTTATAATGCTAACAGTACTT
Source organism: Clostridium sp. BL-8 (assembly GCF_002006495.1). Lineage (NCBI taxonomy): Bacteria > Bacillati > Bacillota > Clostridia > Eubacteriales > Clostridiaceae > Clostridium > Clostridium sp. BL-8. The sequence goes on along the minus strand of NZ_LZZL01000021.1, from coordinate 41,315 downwards.
ATTAATATTTTATCCCCAAATTGATGCCCATAAGTATCATTTATCTTTTTAAAATCATCTATATCTATCATTATTATTGCAAACTTATCTTTTGCTTTTCCACTCTCATTCTTTTCAAGATATTCAAAAAAATATTTTCTGTTGTATATTCCAAGTAGAGGATCTCTTTGATTTAACTTCTCCAATTCCTTATATAATAATGAGTTTTCTATTGCTATTGCAATCTGATTTGAGATTGATCTAAGAAAGAGCTTTAATTCAATAGTCATAAATTTGTAAAGATTATGCTCCACAATTATGTATCCTATAAATTTCTCTCTTACTTTAATTGGTGCTCCCATACTTGAGTGTATATCTACTTTATGCTCTCCTGTTTGCTTTAATGGCTTTTCAGAATTTATTAAAAATTCTTCTCCCTTATTTACATATATGTATTCTTTAGACGTTAGATTTATATTCATATTCTCGATATTACTAGCTTTTACAATCAGCTCGTCATTTTCCATTAAGAATATAGTTGAATATGTAACGCCTAATATCCCAAGTATCATATCATTAATCATTGATATTAAGTTATCACTGCTGAAGTAAGTATTTATGTATTTACTTACTTCTATTATATTTGATAAAGAATCTATGCTTTTTTCTAGCCTTACATTTTTTTGGCTCAGTTCTTGTATACGCTGTTCAGAAAATTTTTGGTAAGTTTCATATTCCATTTTTAAAGAATTATATAGCTCTTCATAATTCTGCATTTATTCTCACCATCCCTTAACCATAAATTCTTTATGATAAATAACTCATTCTCATACTTATCTTAATTATACTACATTTAATATGATAATTGAACATATAGATAAACAAATCAAAAACATTGCTTGCAAGTTACACATCTAGTTTATATTTTATATATCTATATAGAATGCTTATTGGTGATTTATATAAACACAATTTAAAAATTGATCTAATTTGCGACTGAAATATCCTTTGCTTTTATTACTACTGCTCCTAAAGCTAAAGCAATTACAATTCCAGTAGTAACTTGAATTATATTCCCAATTATATCTTTAGATGAATAGATTAAGCCTTGAAAAAGTCCTACTTTGTCTGTTAGAAAACCAGCTATTACTATTCCGGCAGCAAAATACCCAATAACCATAAAAATTCCGCCAGCTACAAAGGCTATAATATGCTTTGTAAAATACCTCTGTTCACTCATTTTTTCTAAAATGCTTCCTGCTATATATGCCATTATTCCCTTAATTAAAAATGTAAATGGTGCCCATAAGTAATATCCTGCAAGTGCATCTACAAGAAACATTCCTAGTGCACTTGCTGCTGCTCCTCTTTTTTTACCTAATATGACCACTGATAAAAATACCATACAGTCTCCCATCTGTACAAACCCACCAAATGTAGGAATCTTTATTATACTTCCAGCTATCCAGACTAAAGCAATCATTAGTGCTGTTAACACCATATCTTTAGTATTTAGTATTCTATTATTTCCCATGAAATCTTCCTCCATACAATCTTCATTTAATATAAAAACTATTTTCTTTGATATTTTATTAATATTATATTTGCATTATTTCAATGTTTCAAATGTATGGATACATTTCAGTTTATATTTTATGAATTTCATTTGTAATATAGGATACAATAACATTGCAGAATTAATTTTTACAAGGAGATAAAATAATGAGAATTATACAATGGTTGTTAGGTATGTTTATGTTTTTATTCATTTGTACGATGTTCATACAATTTGGCAATTCAATATTAAGTACATTATTACTCATTTCGTTAGCCACTCTTGGCATAAAATTTTTACTTGAGCAGAATATCAGACATTATTAATCTGAAAGATTTTCTATTTATATTACATAAAATATTATCTGAAGCTTATTTTTAAATTTATAAATAAATCCTAAAATGTAGCAATACATTTTAGGATTTATTTACTTCGATATATAGTTAGGCACAATCAAAAAAATAACAAGCCCATGTGCCTTAAATATGCTTAAACACCTTTAATTATATTTTTATAAATTTCATCAACATGTTTGAAATTATCTTCGATATTATAGTTTTCTTCTACGAACTTCCTTGCACTCTTTCCCATGCTCTTCATAAGTTCTTTATTTCTAACTAGCATTTCAATTTTATCAGCTAAATCTTCTACAGATTTTTTCTTAGCTACCAAGCTTGTTACATTAGGCTTTGTTGATTCCATTAGTCCACCAACATCTGTTACGACAACTGGTGTACCACACGCTTCTGCTTCAACTGCTGCAACGCCAAAGCTTTCACTATCTAATGTCGAAGGGAAAACTGCCAAGTCAAAATTTTGAAATTCCTTAATTACATCATTAGGCTTTACAAAACCTAAAAAGCTAACATCTTCAGTTACATTAAGTTCTTTTGATAATTCTTTTAAATACCCCTCTTGACTTCCTTTTCCACCAATTCTAAGCTTTAGATTTAAATCTTTATTTCTATCTTTTACTTCCTTAAAGGCTTTAATCAAGTATTGTATTCCATACTTCTCCTCTAAGGTTTTAATAGTTCCAATCACAAGCTCCTCTTTTTCAGTTTTATTTGGAATAAATTTATTAATATCTACACCAAAAGGAGTCACTTCTATGGGTTTATTAGTATATTTTTGAGTTTCTATTTTCATAACATTGCTAGTTGATAAAATATAATCTGCTTTTTTCAGGTTATGTTTTATTATAAATTTATGTATAGGTGATTTAATCGGGAAATCATATATATCAGCTCCCCATACTGAAATAATATATGGGTGATATTTTGCTATAGCTCCCAATAATCCATAACTGCTGGCATAATGAGCATGTAATATATCAGGATTGATTTCTTTAATTAAAGCCCTGACTCTCTTTATCTTTTTCAAATATTCTAATAATTTATTCTTATCTGAAGATCTTTTCATAACGTTATCCTGCACATCTAATGAATGAACTGTTACTCCTTCATACTCACCTTTTCCAAGGGATATAACATGAATGTCATACCCCTTGTGTATAAAATAATTTAACCATTTATGAGTGTGTGCACTATTAATATCTGCTAAATAGCATATTTTCATAAAATTTAGGCCTCCATAATCTATAGATATCCAATTTTCAACCTAGCCTTATGTGATAGCTTACCGAAATCAATATTATTCTATATTTGTTCCCAAGGCTTAGTATTTAAATAATTTATAAAATCTTCTCTTAATTCATCCTTCTTTAAAGCAAATTCTATAGTTGCCTGTAAGAAACCTAATTTATCTCCAACATCATACCTTTTTCCTTCAAAATTATATGCATACATAGCTTCTTTAGTAATTAATGTTTTTAAAGCATCGGTTAATTGAATTTCTCCGCCTTTTCCAGGTTTAGTATTTTCTAATATATTAAATATTTCTGGTGTAATGATATATCTTCCAAGTATTGCAACATTACTTGGTGCTTCTTCAACAGATGGTTTTTCAACTAAATCCTTCACTTTATAAACTCTATCTTCTATATGAATTCCATCTACGATACCATACTTAGGTACATTTTCTTTGGCTACTGTCTGAACTCCTAAAATGGTAGTCTTATATTCACTATAACAATCTATTAATTGTTTTAAGCATGGAGTTTCACTGTCAACTACATCATCTCCTAGTAAAACTGCAAATGGTTCATTTCCAACAAAAGTTTTTGCACAATGGATTGCGTGACCTAATCCTCTAGGTTCCTTTTGTCTTATATAGTGTATATCAACCATGTCAGAAATATCTCTTACAAGTTCAAGTAATTCAGCTTTTCCTGACTTCTCTAGCTCTAATTCCAATTCAATTGATTTGTCAAAATGATCTTCTATTGATTTCTTATTTCTACCTGTAATAATAAGAATTTCCTCAATTCCAGAAGCAACTGCTTCCTCAACAATATATTGAATTGTTGGCTTATCAACTACTGGAAGCATTTCTTTAGGTTGTGCTTTAGTTGCTGGTAAAAATCTTGTTCCAAGCCCTGCTGCTGGTATAATAGCCTTTTTTACTTTCATGACCTATCATCCTCTCACTTTTAAAATTTCTATTTTTTAACTTCAAAATATATAAATAAATGAATTAGAAATTTGATTTATCGCTTATAACTTTTGGATTATCTACATATAATTAGAAGTTATGAGTCATTAATTATAAGTTATAAATTAAATTTATATTTTGGATATCTATACATAACAAATATATATTTTACTTAATATGCTTTTATTATCCTTAATTTATAATATAAACATTTTATTTTCTTCCCTTAAATGCATCTTTCATATCCAATGTTTTAAAATCTTTTAACGGAAACTGCACTGGCATTCCTGTCTTTCTCGATTTATATGCCGCAAGTATTATTGACATTGCCTTTTTACCTTCTTCTCCAGATACCAATGGAGCTCTATTAGTATTTATCGAATCAATTACATCTTTAAATAAAGGTGTGTGTCCTTCACCATATACGTTATCTATTTTAACATTTACCGATTTCTTAATAGCATCTTCATCTTCGCCGTCAAATCTCCAAGTTTCAAGTTCATTAACTGCAAGACCTCCAATGGATACTGCTCCAGTTTCTCCAAAAATACTTAGAGTTTCTTCAAGATTTTTTGGATATACACATGCTGACCCTTCAACAATTCCAATAGCTCCATTTTTGAATCTTATCACTATAGCTCCAAAATCTTCTGCTTCAATATCTCTTAAATATGTATCGCATTCAGCATATACTCTTTCAATTTCTCCACCCATCATCCATTGAAGTAAATCAATATTATGTATACATTGGTTCATTAGAGTACCGCCATCTAAAGCCCATGTTCCTCTCCAAGGTGCTTGTTCATAATAGCCCATATTTCTATTCCAAAGTATCCTTGCTGTACCGTTAATCAATCTTCCAAATTTATTATCTTCTACTGCTTCTCTTAATTTTTGTATTGGCTTATTAAATCTATTTTGATGGCAAACTCCAAGCTTAACATCGTTTTCTTTCGCTACCTTAATCATTTCATTAGCATCTTCAATAGACATCGCCATTGGTTTTTCAACTAATGCATTTGCTCCCTTTTTCATTGAATAAATAGCAATTTCTGCATGATATCCACTTTCTGTAGCAATTGTAACTACATCTATTTCTTCCTTTTCTAACATTTCCTTGTAATCTGTATATGTATGAACAGACCCTTCTGCTGCTCCAGTCTTTTCAATATATTCTTTTTTCTTTGCTTCAGCATTTTCTAAAATAACATCACAAGTTGCAACTAATTCTGCTTCTTCATTATTTTTTGCTAGAGCTTCAACATGCTTATAAGAAATTCTTCCACAACCAATAATTGCAAATTTTAATTTTTTCATAATATGTTTACCTTCTCCCATTATATTATTAAACAATTGACAATGTATACTTAATGCCCTTTACAGGTAGTCTTCGGCCAATTGTAGTTGAAAGCAATAGGCTTTCTCTTAATTTATTTTTTGAAAAGCCTTTAGCTTTTCTCACTTCACTGACAATTATTCATAATCAATTGTCAACTGAATTAAATGCATTTTATTATTGTCTTTAGTATGATATAAATATCAATAAAAATATTATTTCTGTTAATATACTCCAAATTTAGTGCAAGTTTATCCGGCATTATTGTATTTATATAAAATTCATCCGGATTTTCTGCTTCTCCGAGTAAATCATTTTCATCCCTATACCTAATCGATGCTAAATCAGTTATCCCTGGTTTAACTTCTAATACTTTTTTTTGCTTCTCATCATACAGTTTAACATATCTTGGTACCTCTGGTCTTGGTCCTACCAGACTCATATCCCCTTTAAATACGTTTATTAACTGTGGTAATTCATCTAACTTGTATTTTCTTAAAAATGCTCCTATTTTAGTAATTCTACTATCATTTCCTACTGTAATCTGTCTTCCTAACTTTTCAGCATTTACAACCATAGTTCTAAACTTAAGGATCTCAAACTCTCTATTCTTTTCACCAACTCTTATCTGCCTAAAAAATACTGGTCCATCAGAATCTGTTTTTATCCTAATTGCAATTATAATCAAAATCGGGCTTAATATAATTAACCCCAAAGTAGAGCATACAAAATCAAAGATTCTTTTAACTACTTTATTAAATTTATTCATGTATCTACTCCTAAAAAATTATTTAAAATCATATTATCATACATTAATTATTTTACAACAATTTAATATACTTAACCTCATAATTTGCATTTCTTCATAAATTTTTAAGTTATTTCAATGCATCTAAGAACTTTTCTGCAAGTCCATGATAAGTATGATTTTCTAGCACATAATCTTTTCCATTTTGACCTAATTTATTTTTCTCTTCTTCACTTAAGCTCTTTATTTTCATAACAGCATCTACTATAGCTTGTGGATTTTCAGCTGGTACTGTGATGCCACAACTTGAGTCTTTTACAGGATCATTTGAAGCCTCCACTGCATATATTACCGGTCTTGCTGCCATCATATAGTCAAATAATTTATTAGGACTTACTCCATAGTTAAATAGGTTTTGCTTTTTTAACCCTATATAACATATATCTAATAATTGTAGTACATTATCCATATTGTCTTTTAGCACTGGATCTAAAAATTCTATATTAGTTACATTATTTGTCTTTGCATATTGAATCAATTGATCTTTTACATTTCCATTTCCAACTAGCACATACTTTATTTTTTCATCTGTTGTCTTTTTAGCTGCATCAATAAGTGTATCTAATACATTTGCTGGAGAGTGATTACCTGTATATCCCACTAAAAAATAGCCTTCTTCTTTTAATTCTTTTAATCTCTCAATAGTCTTTTCCATAGGCGCATTTTTCTTTTCTCCCACAATAATTCCATTAGGAACATGAACATAATTACTTATATTAAATCCTCTATCTTTAATATGCCTATCTGCATTCGGTAAAATTGAAATTATTTTATCGCTGTTTTTAAAAGCAAAGTCCTCTGCCCTTTGAAGCAATACTATGGCTGGATTATTCTTAGAGTATCCCCCTATTTCCATAGGTGTCAATGGCCATAAATCATGTATTTCAAAGAAAACCTTTCCCTTAGCTCTTTTAGCAATCCTATGCGCAGGATATATATCTAAAGGGTAAGTAGAAGATGCTATGACTGCATCTGGCTTATATTTATCTGAAACTTTTTTATAATTCATTCTTAATTTATACATAAACGCTGCTATATTTTTTATTCTTCCAACGCCATTTCCATGATATTCAGGTGTCTTAACCCATACATATGTAATTCCATCAATTATTTCCTCTTGAAAATCTTCTTGTATCTTAGGGTTTTTCTTTCTTAAATGAGAAAAATCAGCGGCAAGTATAGTCACCTTATGTCCCATATTAGCCCATTCTCTCCCCATATAATAAGGTCTAAATTCCATTCCATGATAATCAGACCCCGCATAATGATTTATAAGTAAGATATTCATCTTAATTTGCTCCTTTTTTTACAATATAATGCTAATTAACCCTATAGATTATAACATAAGTGAGCCTCAAAATCTACGATTTTGCTAGGCGAACTTACTCAGCGAGCGCATGCGAGTCGAGCTTCCTTATAAAAAAGAACCTTAAATCTACACTAAATATTATATTAATGCCCCTCTACCTCGTTATACATCTACGATTTTGCCTCTCGAACTTACTCAGCGAACGCATGTGAGTCGAGTTTCCTTAAGCAGAGAACCAAAATCTATGATTTTGTGTGAATCGCTTACTCAGCGAGTGCAACGAGTCGAGTTTCCTTTAAAAAAAGAACCCTAAATCCACCCTAACGTTATATTAACACCTTCTACTTCGTTATCCATCTATGATTTTGCTTCTCGAACTTACTCAGCGAACGTATGTGGTGGGTAGAGTTTCCTTACCTTATAATATGCCGAGACGCTCTCGTAAAAGGAGTAAACATAACGACGGATTATCTCATATTCAACATACTAATGCTCTACATAGTAAATGTATGTAGAGCATATGTAATACTTGGTAAATTATGTTGTAATATGCATTATGCAAAACTATAATCTAATGAACAATAATAAATATTCTAAAACAAAAATTAATTAATATTTGGTTATTTTATGATAATCTATTTCTTATTATTGTCTTTAGAATCTTGTTTATTCTTAGTTACATTTGAAGCATTAGAATCCATATCTACATTATTATTTTTTGTGCTATTACTACTTTCATCGCTGCTAGTATTGTTCCCTTTGCTTTCAACATAATTATTATCTAAGTCTGAATCTGGATTAATACATAATCCATCATGGCCCAATTTATACTCTTTATCATGTTTTCCAATCACAATAGCATCCTTCTGCATAACTCCATCCTTGTAAAAATAATACCAGCCCTTCTGTGTTTTTAGCCATCCTATGGCTTTTTCATCATTGTTTTCATAATAGTACCAATCACCATTTCCTTTTCTCCATGATGAATCAGATTCTCTATAATCCTTATCTTCTGGAGGTTTAGTATTAGATACGCTATCTTTAGATATATTATCTCTTTCTGTGTTATCCTGAATTGGTGACTTAACCTGCTGCTCAACTTCATCATTATTTTGAGTTTTTGCATTTTCCTTATTCTTATTATCAACATCATAATTATTAAGCTCATTGATATTTCTATAAGTATTTTTTAAGTTTAACTGATCACTATCATTTTTTGTTTTATTTGTATTCTCTTGAAAATACTGTGCTAAATCATAAACTATATACTTATTTTTAATCTTTTTATTTTCCTTATCATGACTTTCTTCTTTAACTAATACATTCTCTGAATCAATCATATGAATACTTATTGTACTATCATCACCATAGATCTTAGGTATTTCAATAAGCATATCAAATCCATTTTTTTCAAGTTTAGCCAAATAAATTTTGTTAACACTTTTTTCATCATCTTTTTTAATTAGTATATATTCCTTGTAAAAGTCATCATAACCATACAGACTTATATTATCTAATGGTTCTATAACTTTATTAGCTATATCATATTGATTAATATTATCACTATCTTTATATTTATCATTATAATCTAAACCTATATATGCCTGTCCATTAGAACAATATATATAACTATTTTTATATTTTCCATTCTGGTTGATTTCACCTTTATCAACATCTTTTATATCATCATATTTTTCCAAATTAAATTTATCTTCATTTATGTGTATTTGTTTTACTACATTATTTTGGCATAATGAATAAAAGTTTTTTGATATGTCATCATAAAATACACCCTTAATAACATCTTCACTATCACTATTGCACTCAAACTCATATTTATCATTGCTACTGATATTATATAATATGTATTTTTTATTCTGTTCATTATCTTCAGTACATAAATAATAGTCACTATTTCCTGAAACCGGATACCACATTGCAGTCAATATATTATCTCCATCAGAAAGTAATTTAAATTCCTTTCCTGACTGCCAGTTAAAATATCCATCCTTTCCAAAAATCTTATCCCCATAAATCTTTAATTCACCATTTAAATAATTATCTGGCAGCTTTACTCCAGATTCTTTGCTGCTTCCATCTTTATTTAAAATAAATATATTATTATCATATAATTTTTTATTAACAGAATCATATTTTATTAAGTATATACTTCCCTCATTATATCCTAATGAAACTTCTTCATAATCATCATCAGTTTCATTTTCAGTCTCCATAATACTCTTTATATTATTAATACTTACATCAGCATTTAATATCTCAATTTCTTGATTTCCCTTTTTTATATATACTTGATAAAACATACATGATAATACGATAACTAATAAACTTATAAAACCAATTAGCTTTTTCATCTCATCCTCCTAGCATATAACTGTGCCTAAATAAAAAATATAAATATCCCAAAAAATTTAGGCTTATGTGGTAATCTACCGAAATACTTAAATATTCATGTTTTAAATTAATCCAATAAAGTTAATTATAAACTAAAGTTGTTACATAATTGTTAAATAATTTCATATGGCTTAAAGCTGCTTAGAAATAAAAAAACTATCCATATAAAACTCATTCTTAAGAAATCTTAAGCTCAATATTATATGGATAGTTTTTTATATATTTTAAAGATTTTTATGTGATTATCAATTTTGCTAATCACATAAACGATATTAACAAATTCATATTAAATATTTTAATAAATTCAGCATCAATTTAAAATAGAATATAAACACTTAACTATAGGATATATATTAATTATTAATCCATGCACCATCTGAATCGAGAACATATTTGTTATCGCCTTCTATTATAGCTGTATTCTTTTGCATTACACCATCCTTGTCACAATAATGCCATTTATCATTATACATAACCCATCCAATCTGTTTCTCTCCTTTATCATCCACTATATATGTTTTTCCATCAATAACTTTCTGACTATAAGTTACTTCTTCTTGGTATTCGTATTTTGGCTCAGTTCTATTAATTAATGCTCCATCTGCATTTAATACATTCTCATTACCTTTGTAGTCTTTTATTGTTGTGTTCTTTTGCATTATTCCCTTATCATTAAAATAATACCATACTCCATTAATTTGCTCCCAGTCATGAGCTAAATCTTCTTCATTTCTATCTCCATCATTATAAGTCCAGTCATCTCCTACTTGTTTCCACTCTTTGTGGCTCTTTTTATATGCTTCTGAACTATCATAAGTAACTTCTACTCCATCAATGATATCATATCCGTGCTCACCAACAAGTACTCCTTTATCATTTAACTTAACCTCTTGTCCAAGCTGATTTTTAACGGTTGTGTTCTTTTGCAATTCTCCCTTTTCATTGTAATAATACATTTTACCTTGATCTTCAACCCAGCCTGTTTTTTGTTTTGATGCATTTACATAATAGATCTTTCCATTTTCAGCCTTACAATCTACTCCATATTCCCAGTTAACTTCGCCTACTCCATTTTCATCAATCTTAACCTCAGTCTTATGATTAGGCCCTACAATAGTTGTATTTTTTAATATTTGACCATTCTCATCATAATAATGCCATACTGAACCATTCTTACCACCCTCTAAGACCCACTCTTTTGTAAACTTTACGTCCTTCTTCCCATCTTCTGCCTTTGCAGATACATTCCCAACTGCTAAAACACTTCCACAGACTAAAGCTGCTGCAACTAATTGATTTAATATTTTCTTCTTCATTTCTATTCCTCCTAAATATAAATAATTTGATAAATATTTCATTTGCATCCTTGGTACATTTCCTATAATAAACCAGTTTTAAAGAGTTTCAATGGTTTTTACATTTTTGTAATGTTCTTGTAGGATCTTGCTAATACTTATTACTTATTTAACACTTTTGTAACATTCTTGTAATACAATTTTTTATATTGCACTCAATGCTTCTTCATAGGAGCGTACCTTTTTTCATATATTAGTTTAGTTATTTTCAGTAAGTTGTTATTTGCAGAAAAGTTCCGTATTGTGGCAAAGCCACTCTTTTTATATGTGCATAGCTGCTTTATTTATATGTGTATATTTTAGAAATCTCCAAAGGGATTTCATCCTTAACTCTTAATTTTTAACTCTTAACTAACTTAAGGTTTGATAAATAAAAAGAGATTTCATCTTCTTTTATTTCATATTTTAAATCTAGCATATTCTTTTGAGCCAATTCATTGCATAAATATAATCCTAATCCTGAACTTGAAATGCTATCTTCCATTTTTCCATCAAACTCATTGTATTTAATAAAAGGCTCTAATAAATTTCCAGAAATATTATTAGGTATTGAAGAGGTTTTATTTTTTATTTCAAACATAAAACAATCTGTATTTTTATCATACTTCTTAAGAGAAATATATATTTCTCTGCATTTTGAATATTTTAATGCATTATCTATTAAATTTAAAATTATATGTTCAACATCTTCCTTTACGGCTAATATAGTAATCTCCTCTATATTAATAATAAACTCTTTGTTTAATCGTCTGCACCTGTCTATTAATCTATCACATATTTCTGTAATTAATATGTTAAGCTTCACCTCTTGCTTTATATCCTTCTTTCTCACGCCACATCTTGAAATCTCTAAAAGCTTTTGTATAAGTTCTTTTAATTTACCGCATTCCATCATAATTCTGTTAACAGCTCTCTTTTTAAATTCCTCATCTATGGTATTTAAATCTTCTTCTAATATTTGAATATACCCGTATATTGAAGTAACTGGTGTCTTCAGCTCATGGGTTGCATTATTAAAAAAGTTTTTTGATATATTCTCTAACTTTTTCTTTTCTTCAATCATTTCATTGAAGGATTTAGTGACTTGTCCAATTTCATCTTTTGATTTCACTAAAATTTTATTAACCTCTTTTCCCTCTCCATATTTTTTTATCTCTATACTAAGCCTTTTTAAAGGACTTACTATTTGATTAATAAAAAAATTCAAGGCACCAATTATGACTATTAAAAGAACAATTTGTGCTGCTATTATGCTAGTCATTGTACTTTTAATGTTATTATAATAATCATTATAACTTTTTTGTATAACTAAACTGCAATCGTATTTTCCATTAAGATAAACAGGATATATGTATGTACAAATCAATCCCTCTTTAAGATTAAATATTATTACTGAACTTTTCCATTTTGAACTTTCCAATATATTGTTAATGCTGTTTTCAAATAATATATCTCCTTTATAATCTATCAATTTATTATTTGAATCATATAATCCTGCATAACAATCATAATTAGTATTAATTTCATAAACCGTTTTATTTTTCACTTTAAAATCATCTTCAATAACCATAGCACTATACTTTAAAGTGCTTATACTAAATTTTTTAATACTTTCCATATCACCTTTAATATTATTCTTTATATTTGTGTAAAAAGTATTATATATAAAAATGCTTAACCCAAAATTAAATATAATAAGGGCTAAAATAATTCCCATCATTATCTTTCTTTTTAATGTTTTCAGCATATTTCTCACTTCCCAACCAACTGTTCGTCATCTTATTACATATCCTACACCAAAAACTGTTTCTACTACTGAATTCTCCTTATCATCTCCAAGATCTGCCCTAAGCCTTCTAATATGAACATCAACAGTTCTAGTATCTCCATAATAATCATATCCCCAAACTTCGTTTAAAAGCTGTTGCCTTGTAAACACAATTCCCTTATTCTTATACAAATAACTTAATAAATCGAATTCTTTTCTCTTTAGCATGATTTCTTTTCCATATTTTATAACTGTTCTCGTATCAAAATTAATATTAATTTGATCTTTTTTAGGCTTATCAAAAGGTTCATCATTTTTATTATTCTCTAAAACAGTACTAGATATATTTTCATTATTGAAAATATTTTTACCTGCCCTTCTAAAAATAGCATTGATCCTTGCTATGACTTCTCTTATTTCAAAAGGTTTTGTTATGTAATCATCAGCACCTATTTCCATACCTAATATTTTATCAATCACATCATCCCTTGCAGTAAGCATAACCACATAACTTTTTTGATTCATGATTTTACATAATTCAAAACCACTTATATCTGGGAGCATTATATCTAGTAAAACTAACTGAGGTTCAAATTCCTCAAAAAGTTTTAAAGCACCTTCTCCGTCATACGCTCCCTTCACTTCAAAATTTTCTTTTGAAAGAGCAAATTTTAAAGTATCATTAATTGAAAATTCATCTTCTACCACTAATATTTTTCTCTTAACCATAATTTCCCCCATGTACCGATTTTTTATTGCTAAGTATACAACCTTATGATAATTTCACAAAATAACTCATTTTAACTAAATTATACCATATTGAATTTTGATAAGAATAAGATTATAGTATACTTTAAATCTAGAGATTTTTAACCATCTGTTCGTTTAGTCCCCTGTAAGAAAAATTTACTCCAATAATTATAAATAAAACTTGTTACATAATTGTTAAATTATATTAATAATTTTCTTGTGAATAAAATCAACCACAATTTAAAAAACTATAGACCTGTATGCAAGCCTATTTTCAATAAAATTCTCTATTTACTGTATCGCTAATAAAATCTGTGTTAAAATGGACTTATATTTCAATTTAAGGAGGAATAAGTACATGAAAGTACTAACTGTTATTGGTGCTAGACCACAGTTTATAAAAGCCGCAACAGTATCAAATAAAATTAGAAGAAATGGCAATAGTGAAATTTTAGTACACACTGGGCAACATTATGATAATAACATGTCTGATATATTCTTTGAGGAGCTTGGAATCCCAAAGCCTAATTATAACTTAAGTATTGGTTCATCAAATCATGGTCATCAAACCGGCAGTATGTTAATAGCTCTTGAAGAAATATACTTAAAGGAAAAGCCTGATATGGTTTTAGTTTATGGAGATACAAATTCAACTCTTGCTGGAAGCCTTTGTGCCAGCAAATTATTAATCCCAGTGGCTCATGTAGAGGCTGGACTTAGAAGCTTTAATAAAGCCATGCCAGAAGAACAAAATAGAATCTTAACTGATCATATATCTGACTTACTTTTCACACCAACTTTAACTGCAGTGAATAACTTAAAAAATGAAAATATCACAAATGGCGTTCATAATGTCGGTGATGTAATGTACGATGCTGTAAATCTTTTTAAGGAAAGAGCTAAGGAAGTATCTACTATACTCGAAAAATTAGATTTAGCTCCTGAAAGTTACATACTATCTACAATACATCGTGCAGAAAATACAAACAGCATAGAAAGATTAACTTCAATAATCAGTGCTTTAAGCAATTCTGGAAAAAGAATAATACTTCCTCTCCATCCAAGAACAAAAAAGTTCATTGAAGAGTATAATCTTCATATTGGAGATAATATTAAGATTATAGAACCTGTCGGATACTTAGATATGCTTTCCTTACAAGGAAATTCTCAAAAAATAGTTACAGATAGCGGCGGAGTTCAAAAAGAAGCTTATTTCTTAAAGAAGCCATGCATAACTATGAGAGATGAAACTGAATGGGTAGAAACAGTGAATAATGGCTGGAACGTTATAGTTGGTAGTGATTCTAATAAGATCATGGATGCATTAGAATCCTTTAATCCAACTGGTACTCCTGCTTCTGTCTTTGGAAATGGAGATACATCTTCAATAATTACAGATATAATAGAAAGATATTAGGCACAATCAAATAAATAACAAGTCAATTTGCCAGCCTATTTTCCATCATCCTACGGCGGCAAATTGGCCTAATAGATCCGCTATGATGGCAATTTGCCTTCTCGCCTGATGAAAAATATCCATGTCAACTTTAGACTTGTTATTTATTTCCATGTGCCTTAATTAAAATCTTATACTACAACTGATATTTTTATAAGTTTATATAATTATAAAAATAGTGATAAGTAGCACCCTAGATAGGTTGCAATTCATAATTCAAAAAAAGTTCTGATGACCAAATTTTATATTTGATCATCAGAACTTTTTTAGCGAGCTTCATCCTCAACTTATCACTTGTAAGTATAGGTAACATAAACTAATATTTGCAAGTAACAAATCAAGTTTTTAACATATATATAATAATCATCTATTTTAATTAAGCTTTGGTGTATACCTATACCAGAAATCACATAACTCTAATTTCAAAGTTGTTTTTCTATATAAGTCTATATTCCCTAATTGTGTTTGATGATCTATATCCGTTATTTTCATTTTTATATACTTGTATACATGATACTGAAAATCCAATTAATATCCAATATGAAAATACATATGTTATTGAACTTGGACCAAAACTAGCTGGTGCAAAGGCTATTAAACCTGCAACTGCTGCAAAACACATGATGCTTCTTTTCTTTATTCCAATAATTAAATTACTTATAAGCAAGTATAAATAATACACTCCATACAATACTATACCTGGTAATCCAAAGTCACCTAAAATTTCTATTGGATACGCATGAGGACTATATACAGATCCTGTATTTCCTCTATCTTTTAATAACTGTTCAACATTGCCTGCGCTGTATCCCTGATACTTTTTGTCTTTTACAATTCCATTTAATACAGTTTTTATAATTTCCATCCTGTGCAATGTAGAACCTTCTTCTGATACTTCTCCTTCTGTAAAGTCTTCCAACGAATGTAATTTTCCTGTTAGACTCGTCCCTCCAGGCTCTATCGACGATGGTTTTATATGCATAAGTAACAAACTATAATTGAAAGCTAAAACAAAACCACCTATTAATATTAATGGAAAAATTACTTGCCTCACTCCTAAACTCTTAATATTAATTATTGTATAGATTATAAATACTGCAAATCCAAATAAAAATGCGAAAAACCCAGTTCGTGATGTAGTTATAACAACTAATGAAAAGGCTGCACAGCATATTATTGTAAACCAAATCTTAGCCAATATATTTTCAAATTTATAAATAGCAAACATGCAAAGTGGTGATAGGATTGCTAAAGTAGCTGTTAAATTATTTGTATTAAATGAAAAAGCCATCGGCCTAGCTGCTATAGTGTTAATCTGCCATTCTGGAAGACTGTCTCTAAAACCATCTATATAATGTTTAATTGGCAACTGCTGTCCTAAAAGTACTTCTGTAAAACCAACAATTATTATTAACGAAATTAAGAACAATAATAAATTTATAGTCTTATTAATTCTTTCCTTGCTTATATTATAAATCATCATATCAACGATAAATGCAAACATCATTAAGTATATGGCTATGTACTTAATAGATAAGCTTCTATTTAATGCCCATAGTATACTAACACAAGCATAAATAAACCATATCACATATATAGCTAGAATCTTCTTGTCTATATTGATAAAAACCTCTCTATCCTTAAATGCCTTATATAACGATACGAGCGTAAATATGCCTAAAACTATATGAAACATATATACATTTTCTCTTCCTGGAACATATAGTGAATAATCATAAAATGCAGATACTAAAAGTACTCCATATAACACATTATATAAATCTGTATCTCTAACCACAAGAATTACTGCTATAAGCACAGTTAATATATACATTCCAGCTATAAGATAATTTCCACTTGCTATCCCTAAAAAACCACTAATAGCAAATATAATCAATAATAATATGCTTCTCATTACATTTTCTCTAGTCATAACTACTCCTTATCTGCATTTTCTGCAGCCACTTCATCTTCATTTTTATAATGATAGGTTGGGACAATCTTTTGCATTTGATGCTTAATTTCTCCTATATCATTAACTTCTAATAAATTTTGTAATTGTTCAAGCTTTTCCTTTAAGGTATCCATATTTTCAAAAGTAGGCTTTCCAACATATATCTTATTATGAACAGTATTTTCTAAACCTTCTTCACTCATTAAAAGCTCTTCATATAATTTTTCACCTGGTCTGAGTCCTGTAAATACGATTTTTATATCTCTATTAGGTTCCAGACCTGAAAGCTTAATCAAATCACATGCTAAGTCATAAATCTTAACAGGTTTGCCCATATCTAATACAAAAACTTCTCCGCCCTTAGCAAATGCCCCTGCTTGAATTACCAATTGAGCAGCTTCTGGAATCAACATAAAATATCTAATAATCTTTTTATGAGTTACTGTTACTGGACCCCCATGAGCAATTTGTCTTTTAAATATAGGTATAACAGAGCCATTACTTCCAAGCACATTACCAAATCTAACAGCTACAAACTCTGTTTTAGACTGCTTATCCATAGCCTGAATAATCATTTCACATAATCTCTTAGTAGCTCCCATTATATTTGTTGGATTAACAGCCTTGTCTGTTGAAATCATAACAAATCTTTCTACATTTGCCATACTTGCTTCCTGAGCTAAGTTTAATGTTCCAAACACATTATTTTTAATAGCCTCCTTAGGGCTGTCTTCCATTAATGGAACATGCTTATGAGCGGCTGCATGGAACACGACATTTATCCTATATCTAGCAAATACCTCATGAATTCTCTTTTTATCTCTAACAGAACCTATTAATACAGTAAGGTTCATGTCTGGAAAATCTTCCTTAAGTTCATTTTGAATATCATACGCGTTATTCTCATAAATATCAAATATAATAAGTCTTTTAGGATTATACATAGCTATCTGCCTGCAGAGTTCTGAACCTATTGACCCACCGCCTCCAGTAACTAATATCGTTTTTCCTTCAATATAATGAGATATTCCCTTGTTGTCCAATTGAATCGGGTCTCTCCCAAGTAAATCTTCTAAGTCAACATCCTTAATTCTGCTAACTGTAGCGTCCCCACTTAATATCTCATACATTCCTGGTATTATCTGCAATTTACAATTAGTATTTTTACAAATATCTATTATTTCTGCTTTATTCTTTGCATCTAATGATGGAATAGCAATTACTATTAAATCAATCTCCTGCTCTCCTACTATATAAGGTATATCATATCTGTTACCTTCGATTTTTACTCCTGATATTCTTTTACCAATCTTATTTTTATCATCATCTATAAGAACTATAGGATTATATTTAAGTTCTCTTCTTGCCATCATCTCATTAATAATCATAGTTCCAGCAGAACCTGCTCCAACTATCATTACCCTTCTTTGATCAGCTGAATACTTGAACGGTATGTACAAAAGTGTTCTTCTATAAACTCTATAAAGAATCCTGTAACCTAATACAAAAAAGATGCTTAGAAGTATTCCAACAACACAAACATTTAAAGGAACTGTATTTCCCAAAGGACTTCTAGTATATCCAATAGATATTATACCTGCTAAAATATTTCCTCCAACACCCAATAAGAACTCATCTGTACCAGTTAAATGCCATAAACTTTCATACATTTTAAACAAATAGAAACATACTAAATAAACAAGACTTAATACCATACAGTCATGACTATATATCTTTGCTATTTCTGTAAAGTCACCACTATTAGTTATGTTTATAGCAAAAAGGTATGCCATATTAACCATAAACATATCAATAATCATAATTATTAATGTTTTCCAACTTCTCAATTTGACTTTCCTCCTATCTGGAAAGATTTTTACTAAAATCTTAAACTCCATTGCTAGGTCATATAAAAAAATAACACTTTACCAAGTTAGTCTATTTTTTATCACTCTATAAAAATATAGTTGCCTAATAATTCAAGCTATGAGATAGCATGACTCTCTGCTAGATACAAAATGTACCTCACATCCTAGACTTGTTATTTTATTTCATATACCCAAAAACCTTCAATAAAATATTAGGAAAATATAATATTCCTTTACATTGAATTAAATACCTAATATCATTTTTGTTAACTTTTTGTACTTTATAAGCTCTTAAATAATTTCTAACATGATCTTTACTTAAAAATTCATGAAGCTCTCCATGAAATTGCTTATCTTTTGATAACATAGAAAAAATATGACTTACTGCATATGGAATTTTATATTCTATAAGAAACTTCTTTATTTCTTCAAAATCACCTTGTGAATCAAGGTATTGCAATAAATCAACATAAGAATAATAGCAATCAAGATGCCTTAGTGATACCGAATTAGTAACTGATAAATCCCATCTAACATAAAACATTAAAGCTTTATTTAGAGACATTATCTTTTTCATTTTGAGTAATGACTTAACTGTAAACACAACATCTTCAGCATATTTTCTATTGCTATCAAAAAATATTTTATTTTCCTTTATTATGGACGTTTTATATAACGCACTTCCCATCCCAATTGTTATATCACAATTCAACTGCTTTAATGCGCCTTCTCTTCCACTTATGTCATGCTCTAAAAATCTAGTTGTACTTGGAACTAATACGTTATCTTTTGAATCTACTTGAATATAATCACAAAAAACTAAATCATACTTAAATTGCGCTGCTTTTTGATACATGAGTTTTATATAATCTTCATGAATATAATCATCAGAATCTAAGAAGCATACATATTCCCCTTTTGCCTCTGATATTCCTTTATTTCTTGCAGCACTAACTCCACTGTTTTTCTGGCTTATTATTCTATAATTTACCTCTGAATTTATAAGTAACTTTTCGGCTATTTCAATGCTCCTATCTTTTGAACCATCATCTATAAGCAAAAGTTCAAAATTCTTAGAACTCTGATTTATGATAGAATTTATTGTTTTTTCAATGCATCTTTCTACATTATAAACTGGAGTAATTATAGATACATTTATCAATATTATTCACTACCTTTACAATTCATTCTTTCTTCTTGAATTATACTAATATTGCTTACGATATGCAATATTTAGTCATTTTTCTTAAGTAAAATTTCATATTTTTGCCACATAAAATTAAACAACTAATTATTTACTTTCAATTTTTTAATTTCCTTTGCATGCCATACGCGGTCTTCTTCCTTTGGCATAGTCATATAATCTCCATATAATTGAGTTAATACAGAATCATAATTCTTAGGAGCATAAAAGTGCTCTCCTTCAAATTCTAATTTAATTAATTCAAAATAATCCGCTTTTTTATAAATATACTCACTCCAATAAGTATCAACTCCATATCCCATGTACTCTGAGTTTGGATCGTTCCATTTTACTAAAAAATCAAAAAATCTTAATCGTCTTTCATTTGGAAACATAGCTGCAACTAATTTATAAAATGAAAAGGTCAGCTTGTTTTTAAAACTTAATTTTTCAGGTTTATCTCTAAGTCTCTTAAAGCTTTTCAAGATGTTGTAGCTAAGTGTGCGTTGTATTTTATACACGAAATTATGTTTAGGCAAACTGTCATATGGAAATACATCTATAAAAATCCCATTATGCATTTTATAATTTTCGTTTGCGCCTTCCTCTAGAAATATTGTGTCATTATACCTAACTTTGCATGGAACAGGATATACATCATAATATTCATCTGTTTCAAAGGTTTGTAAAAATAAATATTCAGGAAGCTCTTTTTTAGCTATTTCCAAGAATTTTTTAAAATCTTCTCTTGGCATCCCAATATCAATATCATCATCCCATGGAATAAATCCCTTATGTCTAACGGCTCCAATTAATGTGCCTGCATCTAAAAAATATCTTAATCCATGCTTTTCACATACATCATGAACGCTTTTTAAAATCTTTACCATGATAATTTGAGCATCTCTTAATCCTAGATTTTCGTAATCATCCTTATTGTATGTATAGTTATTATCCTTCATTACTTGTTTTCCTTTCCTACTACTCTTCCACTGCTTATAGGTTAATGCAATTTCTAAATTTGCTCTTTATTTTTCATTTAAAATACTTTAAATTTGCTGTTAGTTTATTTAGGCTTTTTTGCTATAATATTTCTTTACTATATCTGGCTTATATAAGATTATACGGCTTAAGATAAAATCTTTAATCCTATCTTTTTTCAGCTTATATATTTTATATTTACATAGATACATTCTTACATCCTGATTTTTTATGAATTTATACATCTCATGATGTAATTCTCGTTTAACAGCAAATGCCACTACAACATTTATGATAGATTTTGGAATTCTACTATGAATCATTGCTTTTTCAAGTTCCACATCATTAAATCTTTTCTTCAAATACTCTAAAGTTTCGATATTTGAATAATACATATCCAAAAAGTTCAATGATATATTATTCATAACAGATTCTTCCCATTTAACATAATGAGAATATATTTTTTTTAAACAATATACTTTTTCAGCATATGAATAAGCCTTTATTTCAAAAGCTATATCCTCAGCAAATTTTCTATTAGTATCAAATTTGATATCATTTGAAATTATAAGTGTCCTTTTAAATAAATTTGCCATAATATGCGTATGTGAAGTACCATATATAAGCCCAAGAGCTGCTTCTTTACCAGTAAATAGGCCTTCTTTTAGATCATCTAAATTATTTAAAATCTCTGTCCCATTAATTTCTTCAAAGACATAGCCAGAATAAATCACATCACTATTCGTATCAATTGCTTTTTTATATAAATTCTCAAGCATATTGTCATCTATATAATCATCTGAATCTAAAAATTGAATATACTCACCTTTAGCTTCCTTAATTCCTAAATTTCTTGCTGAACTAACTCCACCATTTTCTTTTTTTATTATTCTATAAACAACATCAGAATTCTTTAAATAGTCATTGGCAAATTCACTACTGTCATCAGGTGAACCATCATCAATAAATAAAACTTCAAAATCTTTAAAGCTTTGAGATTTAAGCGATTCTAGAGTCCTTAATATCCTATTTCTAACTTTATAAACTGGTACTATAATACTAACCTTATAATCCATATAAATGCCTCCAAATTCGCATAAGCTAAATACTTTTAAGATTATTACCATAAATATCAATTATAATTCGACGACATCTAATATCTCATTATTGAGAACTCATAACTAGTTGTGTTTATTTGTCTTTACATGCTTAATGTATAATTTTAAGGCATATCCAAATTCTCGCACATATAAAAACCTCTTTGCAAAGCTCAATATCCACTTATTTATGTACTCTACAGTTTCTTCTTTTTCCTGCTTATATAAATCGCTTAAAATCTGTCTTTTTACTAATTCCTTATATTCTTTTTTATTACTAATATATTGCTTTTTGCTAAGCTCTAATGTTTGATTATACATTAACTGAGTTTTAGAATCAGAAAAACTTTCTCCATATATTCTGTATTTAAATAAATATTCTGGTATATTATGAATTTTAGTCATCTTAGCTATTCTTGTCCATAATTCATAATCCTCAACTGCATACGATTCTTTACTACCATATAGGTTCTTCTTAAACAATTCAGTTCTCCCCATTATGCTTCCATGGGCTAAAGGACAATTTAATGATAAAAATAATTTAATCAACTCATTACTTGATGGATAATTTACATTATATTGCTCTTTTCCTTCGCCATCTATAACAGTATAATGAGTTCCTACCAATCCGTAATCCGGTGAACTTTCTAGAAACTCCACCTCTTTTTCTAATCTCTCTGGCATGGAAACGTCATCACAATCCATTCTTGCTATATATTTACCTCTTGCAAGAGATATACCTTTATTCAGGGATGCAATTAACTTTAAATTTTTTTCATTATTAATTAGTCTTATACGTGGGTCTTTATATGACTCAATTATTTTTACACTATTATCTGTAGAGCCATCATTTATTATTAAAAACTCAAAACCAGTAAAAGTCTGATCTAGTATACTTTCAATTGCTTCTTTAAGGAATTTTTCACCATTATATACTGACATTAAGACAGTTACCATTGGCTTATCCATAACTTATCACCTCATATATTTTTGCGTGGTATGCTTGACGACAAAATTTTCATAAAAACCTTAATTAATCGAAATACCACTCCACCGCTTGAACATAAAAATTATCATTGATTTTTATATTCAAACACATATATTTTACCACTTAAGAAGCCTTCAAACAACAATAATTATGGATATTCAACATATAAACTAGATTTATAACTCTAAGCCAATGCTTTTAATAAAGGAATTTATCTGACTTAAAAAATTAAAAGAAAGAAGCCCGGCATTCACACTATAGTACAAATATCGAGCTTCAATCTTAATTCATTGAAATCTTTAGTTTAAATATATTTTTAAATTGTTAATAAAAGGGCTACTTCATTAGTTTGCTATGCAAACTATATTTAATTTTTAATTATTTTATAATAAACTTACTAAGCTTCTACGCCTTTCCCATGCTGTGCAGCTAATTCATCTGCAAATGCCATAGCATCTACTTTCTTGAAGAATGGGAAGTAAATCAAAGCTGAAGTTATTAAGAATACAAATTGTGCTATAGCATAACTTGGGCCACCAATTATGAAACCTGAGAATATAGTTGGTACTGTCCAAGGTGGCATAGCTCCACCCATTGGAGCAAGTATATGTGATGCAATTGCAACATAAAGTAATATTGCATTTATCACTGGTGTAAATATAAATGGAACAGCCATCATTGGATTTAATACTACTGGAGTACCAAATAATATTGGCTCATTGATATTAAATATATTGGCTGGCAATGCTAATCTACCTAATTGTTTGTATTGAGCAGATTTTGCAAAAACTACTAATAGTATTGTAAATGCAAGTGTTTGACCACTACCTGTCAAGTTAATAAAGTTATCATAAAATTGTTGAGTTACTATATGAGCTCCATGAGCAAGATCTAATGTTCCTGCTGCTTGTAAATTCGCATTATCTGCAGTATTAGCTTGTAACAAAGCAGTTACAACTCCACTTACTGTTACACCTCCATGTATTCCAAAGAACCATAAGAATGGTACCGCAAAAGCGATAAGAATTGCTCCAAATGGAGAATCTGATGCTGCTTGTAATGGTGTTTGAACAACTTTGTATATAAGTTCTGAAAAAGAAGTATTAAATACAAACTCAAGCACAGCATATACAACACATGCACCTGTAAATATGATGGCAGCTGGAATTAAAGCTGCAAAACCATTAACAACTCCTTGAGGAACACCCTCTGGCATTTTTATGGTAATATTTTTATTTATTAATGCAGAATAAATGGCTCCAACGACTAAACTTATAATAATTGCAGTGATCATACCTTTACCACCCATCCAATCTTGCGAAAGGACTCCTCCAACTTTAATTGGAGTTGCGGATGGATCTGCTGCAAACATAGTATATTCATTGGTAACAATCATGAATACGGCTAATGAAATTACAGCACATGAAAAAGGTTCAACGCCCTCATTCTTTGCATAGATATAGGCAATACCAATAACGGCCACTAGTGCCATAATTCCCATTGTACCATGTTGTACTTTATATAATGGCTCATTCCAACTTGGTCCGAAAATTCCAGTCATAAAATCTGTAAATGGTTTCCATGGAAATGCGGCAATTAATAAGAAAATGGATCCAACAATATTCAATGGTAAGGTAAATAGTATACCATCTTTTAATGCTTGCAGTCCTTTTAAATTGACGAATTTCATTACCGCTGGTACTACTTTTTCGTTTAATGTTTGATTGACTGACATAATACTTTTCCCCCTTAAAATTATATTTATGAATAATTACAAATAATAAATTTGCTATTATTACCGTTAATAAATTTTAACAATTTCCAATATTTTATAATCGTTTACTTAGTTCTTATAAGTTTGCTTTAATCTTAATAAGGCAAACCGTACTTTAATATTTATTTATCAATTAAGTTATTTTCACATTTCATAAATCAACAGTGTTTTTTATTTTTGAGCCAACTTTAATGCTAAATCTAAAACTTTAGCTCCATTCATCATTCCATAATCAACCATTGGTATTACTTCTACAGGAATTCCTTTTGGTTCACAAAGTTTCTTTGCTTTTCCTAAAGTATATCCAACTTGTGGTCCAAGTAAAGCAACATCCATACTGTCTAGATGTCTATCCATTTGTGCTTCTGGAAAAGCCACTATTTCTGCTTCTATTCCTTTGCTTTTTGCTGCATCTTTCATTTTATTAACCAAAACACTTGTAGACATTCCTGATGCACAGAATAATTTTATTGTTATCATAATACTCTCCTCCTAAATATTTAAAAATATATTATACTTTTATATATGTTACAATTAAAAATTTATAATGTACAATTGACAATTATGATTAAAATCCTTACAGGATTTCTTCAACAATTGTTAATTGTAAAACATACATTTCGAATTGCAATACATATATTATATTTACTATTTAACATTGCCTAGCTTGTATCGTTTTCTCTTCATTTACTATTATTTTAATAACGTGTTTACAACTTTTCTTAAATCAATAATTTGTTCAATTAAATTTTTTTCTGATATAGCTGTCATTAAATGGTCTTGCGCATGAACAAATAAAACTGATAGTTCTATTTTTTCTCCAGCAGCTTCTTTTTGAAGCATCTCTGTTTGCGCATCATGTGCTTTAGCTAAAGCTTCATTAGCTAACTCCATTTCTTTTTCAACCTCTTCATACTTTCCTTCGTTTACCATATTAAGAGCCATATAAGCATGATTCTTGCAATCTCCTGCGTTAATTATAATATTCATAATTGCCATTTCTAATTGATCCATCTTCTCGCCTCCTGTTTATGCTTTTATTGCTTTATGCCATTATATATAGCAAGACCTATGCCAAACACTAAAAATCACTAAAAATTTTCAATATATTTTATTATTTTTTATATTATATATATCCTTTTAGTGAATGAAAACCTTTTAATTTCAATATGTTTCACACTTTGCATTTTTATTATTTTTTTATATATTATTTTTTTACTATTTTATACTCATCTATTGATTAAAATTAACTGTTTATTATAAATTTCTAGTGTTTGATGTCATAAATATAGTGTTTATTATTTCTTTTAAACACTATCAAACACTATGGCAATTGTTATTTGACTCAATTAATAAAATTATGATATCATTTTCATTGAAATGTAGAAAATATTAAATTCATATATACTAATTGCAAATACTTATTATAATAGGAGGATATCAATGACGAAAAAAGATTTAGTTTACCAAAAACTGCTCCAATTAAACCTTTCAGATGGTATAGATACTCAAACACTATCAACATTAATCAATATGTCCAGAGCTAATTTAAGTCATGAATTAAACGAACTTTGTAAAGAAGGTAAATTATTCAAATCTTCTACTAGGCCAGTACTATTTTTTCTTTCAGAGAATAAGGTTACAAGTAAAAAATCTCAGTTAGATTTACTAGCAGAAAATAATGTTTCACTTAAAGATTGTGTCGAGCAAGCCAAGGCTGCTATATTATATCCACCTAAGGGTATGAATTGCTTAATACTAGGTAGTACTGGTGTTGGTAAATCTATGTTTGCTTCTTTAATGCACAATTATGCTGTAGAAATGAACGTAAAATCTGCTGATTCTCCATTTATAGTGTTTAATTGTGCTGATTATAGTAATAATCCTCAATTGCTTACCTCGCAGCTTTTTGGTGTAAAAAAAGGTGCTTATACAGGTGCTGAAGCTGATAAAACTGGATTAATCGAACAGGCAGATGGCGGAATTTTATTTTTAGATGAAATTCATAGACTTCCTCCTGAAGGCCAGGAAGCTCTTTTTGTATTTTTGGATAATGGTACCTTTAGGAGAATTGGTGATTCTGAAACTAGAAAATCAGATGTTTTAATAATTTCAGCTACCACAGAAGATCCAAACTCTGCCTTACTAAATACTTTTACTCGAAGAATTCCAATTGTAATTAACATTCCTTCTCTTAAAGACAGAACTTTAGATGAGCGTTTATTTTTAATCAAAAACTTTTTTAAACACGAAAGTATTCGTATAAATAAAGACATTTATGCCTCGTTAAATTCTCTTAGGGCTCTGCTCTCCTATGATTGTCCTAACAATATAGGTCAACTAAAAAGTGATGTTCAGCTTCTTTGTGCAAAAGCTTATTCAGAATTTCTAACTAATGTTAAAAAAGATGTAAGAATTTATAGTAAAATGTTACCCCCTTATATTAAGGAAGGCCTTTATAAAGAAAAGGAACATAGAGTTTTGTGGAATAAACTTATGAGTGAAGAAATTGAGTATTTTAGATTCAATGGCTCTAATGAAGATAACAACACCATATTTAATAATAGTGATAATACAATCTATGATTTTATAGAAAATAAGCTTGAAAAACTTAAGTCTTTAGATATTTCTAATATTGATATTGAAAATATTCTTGAGAAAGATATCGCAAAACATTTTAATAAGAATAACTCTGAAGTGCCTAAAGAAATAAATAGACAAAACTTATTAACGATAATTGATGAAAGTACATTAGGCTGCCTTGATGCAATAATAACTCATATTACTAAAAGACTTCCTATAATCTTTGATAACAATCTTTACACTGCTTTTGCTTTGCACATTAATACGTTAATAAATAGAATAAAGAGCGATAAGATAATAATTAATACTAACTTAAACAAGATTAAAGAACTTTATCCAGCAGAATTTGCCATAGCCCTTGAGGTAAAGGAACTTATTGAAAACCACATTAGTAAATCAATTCCAATAGATGAAGCTGGTTACTTAACCCTCTTTTTAATACCAGATAATACTTTTAATGATGTGTCTCAAGATAAAGTAAAAGTTATACTTATTGCTCACGGAGAATCTACAGCAACTTCAATGGCTGATGTTGCTGGGAAACTTTTAGGTGAAGATTATGTAATTCCTATAAATGCGCCTGTTGATATTGCTCCATCAAAAGTTTTAGAAAGCTTAAAAATATGTATACAAGATAATCCTACTTCTGCAGGATATCTCTTATTAGTTGACATGGGTTCTTTAACTACCTTTGCGGATGTTATCAAAAAAGAATTTAATGTGGATATTAAAGTAATATCTCTTGTTTCAACTTTGCATGTATTAGAAGCTACAAGAAAAGCATTAATCGGATCTTCTTTAGATGATATATATAACGATGTGCTTATGGTTAATTCTTATGTAGAAATACATAAAAATATAAATAATGTATCTGAAAATCAAGATAAGATATTGATTATAACAGCCTGTTTAACAGGAGAGGGTGCTGCCATTGCTATCAAAAATTTTTTACTTAGCAATCTTAGATTAAACAGTGACTACTTTGAAATTGTATGCTTAAACTGCCTTGACAAAAATTACTTCAAACAAAAAATTATTAATCTTCAAAAGCATAATGAGATATTGTTTATAGTTTCTTCTTTTCCTGTAAATTCACCTATAAAACAATACGCTATGTATGAAGTATTTAATATGGACGTACTAAAAGAGCTTCAGGCTGCTATTGATTCCAAAAACACTATGCTTAATTTACCTAAGATAATAAAAGAAAATATATACAATATTGATGGTGCTGAATTATTTAAAGATGTAACAAATTTATTAAATACATTACAAGAGAAACTATCTATTAAATTATCAGACGAAAATACTGTTGGTATTATTCTTCATTTATCCTTTGTCGTTGGAAGGCTTAGAAATGATGATAATCCGGCTGTTTATCCTAATAAAGATGCTTTTATTAATGAAAATATTAATTTATACAATATAGTAAAAGACAATCTTAACTTTATAAATATTAAATATAATATAAATATAATAGATGATGAGATTTGTTATTTAATGAATCTTCTGCTAAACACAGAACCTACACTTGCAGATAAGCTCAAATAATATATATAGCTAAAATCAGCCATGTTCACCTTTATAAACATGGCTGATTTTAATTTTCTAAGACTTTATTATGAAGTCTTTTTCCAATGCTTTCTATTATGTATAATACCGGTATTTGAGTAGTTATATCGCTGATTCCTATTTTTTCTCGTTGTACATAATAAGATATGTTAAGATCAGATATTTTAGCTATTGTGCAATTTTCACTATTAGTTATGCTTATAACTGTACTATGTTCTCTTTTTAAATTACTTATGTGATCAATAACTGTAGGTGTTTCACCAGAAACTGATATTGCAATTATTACAGATTCTTCATACATTTTATAATTTCTTGGGAAATACGGGTCATCTATATACATTGCAAATCTGCCTATTGAAGAAAAATATCTTGCAGCATATTTGCATAGTATTCCAGAGGTTCCTGTTCCTATAAATATAACATTTCTCGCCTCTTTGATAAAATCACAAACAACATTGAGTTTCCTATCTAATTCGCTATTATCTAATTTTTTAAAAAAATCAATTATTATAGATGTATCATCACTTATTTTATTTTCTTCATTTTTCTGTATATGCATTTTTAATTTTACTTTAAATTCTGAATAACCTTCACAATTGACCTTTTTACAAAATCTCAATATGGTAGTTGTTGATACATGCGCCTCATCAGATAGTTCCCTAATTCTCATGTAAACAACTTTTTCTGCATTTTTCATTATATATCTATATAATAATAATTCTAAATCGTTCAGACTTTGAATAATTTCATAATTAAACATATATTAGTTGCACTCCATCCTTCCTTAATCAGTTTACAGTTAGCAATCTGCAAATTATAAACTGAATTTTAATTTATCTACCTATATAAATAATATATCACAAGGTAAACATTTTCCATACAAAAAGAAGGTTTAAATATATAACATAAAAATCTATCTACTTACCTTAAAATTTAAGATATACATTTAACATTTACTTTACTTAAATGTATATTGAAACAAAGAAAAGAGATACATGTTTATTAAACAGGAATTTGAAAATTAACTATTAAAAATAATTAGAGGAAGGGTGTTCTAATTCAGCTTGTCCAACCGTAACTTGAGCATGCTAAATTGTATCCAACCTTCCTCTAAGTGTTTTCATCTAAATTTCATAGTACTGTAGAACAAGCATCTATCTGTTTTAATCCCAGTTTACAGATTTGCTAGATTTCATATAATTTCAGTAAGTCACCACATAATTTTAAGTGCAAGACTATTATTTATTCTAAATCTTAAAGTTCTTCCCCATTAGTTTCAATAACCTTTTTATACCAAAAGAAACTCTTCTTTCTTATTCTTCTTAAATCCTTAAGATCAAATTCATCTCTGTTTACATAAATAAAGCCATACCTCTTCTTAAAACCTTGATGAGTACTTATAAGATCTATTGCTGACCATGGACAATACCCAATTAAATCTACTCCGTCAGTTATAGCAAGTCTTGCCTGTTCTATGTGTTTCCTTAAGTAATCTATTCTGTAATCATCATTTATAGTATCATTTTCTTCAACAGTATCATAAGCCCCTAAGCCATTTTCAGTTATAATAATCGGTAAATTATATCTTTCATATACTTCCCTTAATGTATTTCTAAAGCCTATTGGATCAATTTCCCATCCAAATTGAGTCTTCTCTAAATTCGAATTAGAAACGCCTTTATAAACACCTAATTCTCCCATTGCAATCTGCTGATCTCCCTCTTGAGAAGAAATTTCCTTATCGTTAGCCTTACTTTCAGCCGCTGTTCCTGTACAATAATAATTAAATGCTATAAAATCAGGATTTGCTCCCTTTAAAACTTCCATATCTCCTTCTTCAATTGTTGGTTCTATTCCTTTTTCAACCATGTAGCTCCACGCTATTGAGTTATACCTTCCATATACGGCCATGTCTAAATATAACCAGTTTCTTATAGAAGATAGATTTCCCGCAGCCAATACATCTTCTGGTTTTGAACTTGCTGGGTATATAGATGTTATATTCGGTGCTGGTCCTATTTTACACTTCGGACACATTTTATGACATAATTTCATTACCTGAGCTTGTGCAAGAAGCATGTGATGATTTTGCTTATATAATTCTTTTTCAATATTTTCTGCTCCATCATTTACAGTTCCAATTGCACCGCCATGAAGTATCATCATATTTTGTTCATTTATTGTAAGCCAGTACTTGACTTTGCCTCCAAAGTTCTCAAATAAAACCTTTGCATAATTAACAAATGCATCTGCTGTTTTTCTATTAGACCAACCGCCTTCTTTTTGAAGCTCATCTGGTAAATCAAAGTGATACATAGTTATTAGTGGTTCTATTCCATATGATAATAATTCATCGATTAAATTATTATAAAATTCTATTCCTTTAGGGTTTACTTCTCCTACACCATTTGGCATTATTCTAGCCCATGAAATCGAGAAACGATAAGTTTTAAAGCCCATTTCTGCAAATAGTGCTATATCTTCTTTATAATGGTGATAGTGATCACTAGATACTTTAAAATCTGGTGTTCCTGGAACTGGATCTTTTGTATCCTGAACTGATAATCCCTTTCCATCTTCATTATAAGCTCCTTCCACCTGATAAGCGGATGTTGAAGCCCCCCATAAGAAATCCTTTGGAAAATCTTTTAACTTTTTATGAAACATATTTAAACCTCCATTGTATGCATGAATAAGTAAATATGAATTTAACTTATTACATGCAAATATATTTTAAAATTTTCAATCTATATATTTTAATGAATATCTACGGACATCTTTTATTAACTGTCAGCTGAAAGTTGTCCACAGGATATCCTATAAATAACACAAATTGTACACTTGCCTAAAGTTCTTCTCCATTACTTTCAATAACTTTTTTATACCAGTAGAAGCTCTTCTTTCTTGATCTGCTTAAGTCTCCATTTCCATCATTGTCTTTATTAACATATATAAAGCCATATCTTTTTTTCATTTCTCCTGTTGATGCGCTTACTAAATCAATGCATCCCCATGGAGTATATCCTATTAATTCAACGCCATCTTTTACTGCTTCCTTCATCTCTTCTATATGTGCTCTTAAATAATCAATTCTATAGTTATCATTTATTGATCCATCTTTTTCTACTTCATCCACAGCACCTAATCCATTTTCCACAACCATTAGAGGAATTTGGTATCTGTTGTAAATATTATTCAATGTCCATCTTAAACCTTTTGGATCAATCTGCCATCCCCAGTCACTTGCTTTAAGATAAGGATTCTTTACTCCTCCTAGGATGTTTCCTGATGTTTTCTCTAATTCCTGATCTGTACTTGCACAGTTTGACATATAATAACTAAATGTATAGAAATCTACGCAGCCTTCTTTTAAAATCTCTTCATCATTTTCCTCCATTTTTATTTCAATGTTATTATCTCTAAAAAATCTCTTTGCAAAGCCTGGATAAGCTCCTCTTACCTGCACATCTGAACATAAGAAATTGTTCAAATTATCTCTTTCTTGAGCTAAAAATACATCCTCTGGATTGCAAGTATACGGATATGCTGTCATGTATGCGATCATACAGCCAATTTTAAAATCTTTGTTAATTTCATGGCCTAGCTTAACAGCTTTAGCACTAGCTATAAATTGATGATGAAGTGCCTGATATCTTATTTGCTTACTGTCTCTATTTTCTTTACTAAAGGAAACTTCACCACCTCCGTCTAATAAAATTCCCCCACCCATAAATGCTCCAAATGGTGTAGTTAAGACATTTATTTCATTAAAAGTCAGCCAATATTTTACCAAATCTTTATACCTTTTAAAGATAGTCTCACAGTATCTCACATAACAATCAATAACTTCTCTGCCTGCCCATCCATTATACTTTTTAGTTAATCCAAAAGGTGTTTCATAATGAGAAATTGTAACTAATGGTTCAATGTTATATTTCTTTAATTCTGTAAAAACCTCATCATAAAACTTCAATCCTTCCTCATTCGGCTCTAAGTCATCCCCATTTGGAAAGATTCTGCTCCAATTTATAGACATTCTAAAAACTTTAAAACCCATTTCTGAAAATAACTTTATATCCTCTTTATAATGATGATAAAAATCTATAGCTTCATGACTTGGATAATATGTTCCTTCTTCTAATTCCGGAGTTATTCTTCTTGGCGTTGTATGTGTTCCTCCTGTCATAACATCAGCTGTGCTAAGACCTTTTCCACCTTCTTTATATCCACCTTCAAATTGATTTGCAGCTGTTGCTCCTCCCCATAAAAAATCTTCAGGTAAAACATTAATTTTGTTATTCAACTTAACCACTCCTATTCTATTTTTATTTATTTTCCTCTAGTCTATCTATTGTGTCCTTAAATTGTGGTAAATGCTTCTTATGTGCTATTAACATCTCATTTAATAAATCTTTTGCAACCTTTCCACTTGGAATTAGTGGATTCATCGTAAATGCTTGAAGAGCCTTGTTATAATTTCCTGTAACTGCAGCTGAAATTATTGTTTCTTCCATTCCTTTCATCATTTGAACCATTCCTCTTGGTGCTGGCTCAAACTTTCCAAAGTTTATTGGTTCAGGTCCATGAGCTGTTATTATGCTTGAAACTTCCACTATAGAATCATATGGAAGATCCTCTAATGTTCCATTATTCTTTGTGCTGACTACCATTGTGCTTCTCTTATCATTATGAATAGAAGCAATTAATTCACAGGCAGCATCACTATAATAAGCTCCACCTCTTTTTGTTAATTGTTCTGGCTTATAATCAAGTTTTGGATCTTTGTATAATTCAAATAACTCCGCTTCAGTTTTCTTTACTATTTCTGCTCTAGTTTCACCTTTTGAAAAACTTTCAAGCTCTTCCTTTAACATATCATCTGTAACGTAATAATATCTGTGATATGCACAAGGTAACATTCCTAAATCTTTAATTTGTTCATAATTAAATTTAATATCCTTAATATTTGCAACTCCGGCATTTTCTCTCTCCTCTGAAAATACTGGATCATATAATTTCTCGATTACTTCAGCAGTTCTTTCATTTCCATCCTTATCCCATATTCTGTGCCAATGGAAGTGATTTAATCCGGCAAACTTAAAAAACAATTCACTAGAATCTATTCCGAGTATCTTGGACTCTTCCTGTACACAGTTAATAGGAATATTACATAGGCCAACAGTTCTATCCCATCCGCCATACTTAATTGCTGCTTCTGTCACCATACCTGATGGATTTGTGAAGTTTACCAGCCATGCATCTTTGCATAATTCTCTCATATCATCTATTATGTCTAATATTACTGGAATCGTTCTAAATGCTTTAAATATACCTCCAGCTCCATTTGTCTCCTGTCCAATTATCCCGTGGTTTAAAGGAATTCTTTCATCTTTTATCCTGGCATCTAAAAGTCCAACCCTAAATTGAGTTGATACAAAATCAGCATCCTTAAGTGCTTCTCTTCTGTCTAACGTTAAATTTACTTTCCAATCAAGTCCAGCAGCCTTAACCATTCTCTGAGCCATAGCTCCAACTATCTCTAGTTTTTCCTTTCCCTCTTCAATATCCACAAGCCAAATTTCTTTAATAGGTAATTGATCTTTTCTTTTTATGAATCCTTCAATCAGTTCAGGAGTATAGCTTGACCCACCGCCAATAGTAACAATTTTTAACTTTTTCATAAATTCTCATCCCCACTTTCATCAGTTGAGAGTTATGAATTAAAAGTTATAAGTTGAAGATGAAGCTCAAAGAGAAAGTTCGAGAACCCAAATATAAAATTTGGACTCTCACTTATCTCACTTTTCCCCTAAATAGAATTTTAAATATATATATTTCGTTGAAAAGCCTGTAGGCTTTTCTTCCTAAACTTATAACTTATAACTCATAACCGTTTTAAGTTCTTTACTTTAATTTATCATATATTGAAAACAATTACTTCAATTTCTGCACTTTAGGAACACGTACTGCTTTTTAGTTATTTGTTTTTTTTGAAAACAAGATGTTTTATAATGTATATAAAAAAATAATAGCCTTGTAAATATAGTAACAAGGCTATTATTCTTTGAATTAATATGAGCTTAATAAGCTAACTCTATTTACTTATATTTGTAGTGATTTTAATATACCATTGCAAAGTCCTTCTGCAAGCTTTTCTTGATAGTCAGAATCACTTAAAAGTTTATCTTCTTCTTTATTAGACATAAATCCCATTTCTATTAAAACTACAGGAACCTTTGACCAGTTAAATCCTGTTAAATCCTCTCTCTCTACTACGCCTCTATTTTTCATTCCTGCTGTAGCAACTAAATCATTTAATATTATCTGCCCATACTTTTTACTTATTCCACTAATGTCTTTCGCATAACCTATGGGTGCTGGAGTTAACATGGATGCACCATTAGCACTTTCAGAATCAGCTGAATCACAATGTATTCTTATAGCTAAATCCGCATTGTTATCATTTCCAATTTCTGCTCTTTCAATATTTCCTGGACTGTCAGCATCTTGAGTCTTTGTCATTATAACTGTAACATTATGTTGCTCCAATAATGCCTTTAATTTTTGTGACACACTCATAGCAACAACATATTCCGGTGTCTTCGTATAAATACCCTCTGCCCCGCCTGGATCTTTTATCTTCATTATATCAGAATCTGGCGATTGCTTTTCCATCTCCTTATTTCCAGTAGAAGAATGCCCTGGATCTATAACTACAATCTTTTTATTTATAGCAGATGGTTGTTCCTCATTATTTTGAGTTTTATCTTCATCCTTTATTTTATCACTATTATCTGCTGTTTTATTTTCTACTGATTCATTTTCATTCTCTTCTTGGGAATTAGTATTATCATTTTTCACCTCCCTATTTCCACTCATAATTGAGCTACATCCAAATAAGGTTATAAGTATTAAAATTGATAAAGCTCCACATAAAACTTTCTTCATTTATTTCTTTTTCTCCCACGCTTGTAATAATTGATAATTTGCTATTTCATATTGATTTAAAGTGGAATCACTTCCATCATAGCTAGGATTAGGAACATACCAGCTCTTTGAAGAAAAATATTTTTTATATTCATCCTCTGTAAAAACATATCCATGACGCGCAAATATCTCATTTCGAGCAAGACCTAGCTGATCTTTACTCAAATCTTTTACGTCATCCTCTGTAAGATACGCTTTATCACTATCTTTAAATATATAGTCATTTGATGATTTCGTACTTGAATTAGACGCCCCACCATTACTTACGTTTACTTCAGTTGGAGTTCTTCCATCTTCATATATTTTGTACCACTTTGAATTATCCTTTTTAGCTGATGGCACTATACTTGTGCTATTTGATAAAACTTCATATATTCCATCATTATCTACATCATCTGGTTTTGTATAATTATTTCCAAATACAGTCCCCTTTAATTGAATTTTATCGCCATTTACTCCAAAAATGCTTGTCCCACTAGCATTAGAAGTATTTGCATAATGCACAAATAGACCTTTCTTATCAGCAGCATAATTATATACTCCTTGAATATTGCTATCCCATCCATTATTAATGACATTGCTATCAATTAATTTATATTGCCCATTCTTCATTTTATATAAATTTATCTTAAAACCAGAATTATATGAATATTTTCCGTTACTCTTTACTTCCATTATTTCATCAAAAGGATCATCATCAAAGTTATCAAAGCATATTTGTGTATCTTCCATAAGCAAGTCTTTAGTATTAGCTAGAGGAGTATTAGTTAATTTTGAAATTACGTTTAACATAATATCGTCATAATTTTTATTGTCTTTAAAATTACCACCTAATTTATCCATTTCACTAAATTCTGCTACGGCTTCTTGATATTTTCCATCCTTATAAAGGCTATCTATCTTTTTATCCTTTATGCCTATTGCAATATTTTGATAATCCCCTTGAGATATTAAGCTCGATACCTGATTTAATTTATCCTCAGCTGAATCCACATCGTTTTTAGCAATTTCAACAAGACTAGATTTTAATAACTCCTTAGTATCATTAGAGTTTAATACTTTCACAGCTTTAGCAGCATACTCAAACTTTTCAGCAGCATTAGCTGCATTATTAGTTTTTATTATATAATATTCCCCTCTTATTCTATCAAAGAATATCCCACTGCATATTGCTACAATTAAAACAACTGCCACTAAAATTTTAGGAGCGCTTCCAGAAAAAAATGTATTTTTTTCCTTTTTATGTCCATTATTTATCTTATTATCACTTGAGTGTTTATTAGCTTCAAACTTTTTGTACTCATTATCTTCATAACTACGGTTCATTCTATCTTCTTTTTTAGAAACTGGATTTTGTTGATTCGGTACATCATTAGATATATTTACTGAATCATTTATAGATTTAATTGTGTTTTCTTTAGAAAAATCTATAGTATCACTAATATTATTGTTAGCCTTTTTTAAAAAATCAGTTTTATCTTGATTAGTTTTTTTATTATCTACATCTAAATTTTTAATTGGATTTCCGCACTTCGTACAAAATTTTATATTCTCTTTAAGCGGATTCCCACATTTAGTACAAAATTTCATTTTATCACCTCTTAATCTCTATCCATAACCGAATTTTGAAATTCCAATTATGGAGTTTGTTTGTTGCTAATGGTAACCGCATTTTTAACAGCGTATATTTTGAACACTGAATTAGTTGATTTAGCTACATAAGTGCTTCTAAAATCTTCATATGAAGATTTTTTATCTTTTCCATATGATATATAATATTTTTCATATACAGTCACTTCATATTCTGAATCACTTATTTTTTTAATTCCTTCTATATTATCACTCAATAAGTCTTCAGTTATTTGTTGCTCTGAATAATTTTTTATAAGTGTAGTAAATTCACCAATTAAGCCTCCGCTTAAATCTATTGTTCCTTTAATATAATCAATATTTTTTGAATTAATCATTTTTACGTATGCTGCTTCATAACTATCTAATGCATTTTTAACTTTGATCTCATTGCTGTCATAAGTACTGACTGTATTATCCAAATTAGATTTTTGATTGCTTGTTTGCTTTTTTTCTGGTGGTGTGTAGCTATACTCAGCTATAACTTCATCTCCATCTAATGCACAGGCTACCTTCATATTCTTCTCTCCAGTATCAGATTCATCTGAGGTTTTATAAGTAATCTTGTACTCATTAGTATTTTCTCCATCAGATAATTTTAAATCTTTTTGAAATGCGTCATTTT
The DNA here is from genome assembly GCF_002006495.1 of Clostridium sp. BL-8. Taxonomy (NCBI): domain Bacteria; kingdom Bacillati; phylum Bacillota; class Clostridia; order Eubacteriales; family Clostridiaceae; genus Clostridium; species Clostridium sp. BL-8. The sequence continues at coordinate 2,793 of NZ_LZZL01000021.1, read as the reverse complement.
CTTTTATAGTAACATCTTTTTCATTAAGCTTATTTTCATAATTATTAATTTTCATTGAAACTGTTACTTCAGGATACTTATCAATATCAACATTTAATATTTCTATAGTTTTGGTTGCACTGGCTTTATTTTCTGAACTTATCTTCATATATGCTGCTCCTGCTGAACCCAAAAACAATAGAGCTAATAATACGCAGATTAATATTATTTTTAACGCACTACTTCTTTTTTTCTCTATATTTTTGTGCAGATTAACACCAATATCATCAGAAATATTGTCAGTATACTTTGAACCAATCGGATTCCCGCAGCTAGGACAAAATTTAGAGTTATCCCTTAACTTGCTTCCACATTTCTCACAACATTTCATAAACTATTCCCTCACGCTTATATTAATCCTTTAAAAGAATTAAATATATTCATTGTTGATATTAGAGACGATTCTATGTATTTAACAATAACTATTGATAATAAAGCAGAACATAAAACAAATAGTATTGTGATTATCATAAATACCTTATCTCTATTTTCTTCACTTATTTGCTTTATTCCACTATATAGAGTTATAAACGATAATGCATATCCTGAAAACAATATAAGTAATCCAAAAATAATGCTGATAAATGTAACTATACTTGCTAATGCCATAGAAATTACTAGTGGTATATATGATGCAGTTGATAAAAATAATATATCTACTAGGTTTATTTTATTTTTTAATATTATTGCATTTAAAATTGCCAATATTATAGCGGTTAAAATCATAATTATAAATATGTGAGCAAATGCACCTAAAAATATATCCTTATTATCAATTAATGCGTTAATTTTACTTTTAGCCTCTAGCATTTCGTTAGACATCATAAGCTCTTGTGATCCTCTTGCGGCTTCTTGCTCAGATATTATTTTGGCACTAGCTAAAATCTGCGGCAATTTCTGTATCATGCTAAAAATAGAATTAAGGAATGCTGAAGCATATAAGATATTTAATATTCCATATATAATTGGTAATCCTATAAGCAAAGCAATTGATGATTTTAACAGTTCTTCACCTTTTAATTCACTAAAAAAGGATACTGGCTTAATAAAATAATTCTTACATAATTTTATTAAACCCGCATCCACTACTTTAATACGTGTATGTCCACTTCTTGGCATACTACCCGTTTCTGATTGTTGGCATCCACAAACTCCACAGAACTTATCTCCGTCCAAAACTTCATTTCCACAATTTTTACAAAACATTATTATCCCTCCACTTATTCACCTGCTGATACATATTTTATTATGCATCAAAGCAAGCTACATCATATGTTATTTTTATACTATTATTCCACATTAATTATAACATCGTATTAAATGGTATTGCAAACTAAATAATCCAATATTTCCAACACATAAATGTATTAAAAACATTGGATTACTCATTATTACTAAAGAACTTATTAATTCATTTTTTATTAAGTATTTTTGTAACAATTATAGTAAGCTACTTAGCTTCTACAATTTCTCCATCTTCCTCACTCCTAGCCTCTGGTTGTTTTGCTACAAAATAAACCCCACCTATAACCATAATACTGCATACAATTGTTATCAAATCTATTTGACGTCCATTGATTAATATATCAAACATAATAGACCAAACAACATATGTTATATTTAAGCCCATAGCTCTAGTCGCACCAATTTTATAAATTGCATTGTAATAGAATAAGTATGATATAGTTCCCGATAAAGCAGTAGCTCCAATCCACCAGATTACACTTGTCCTTATAACTTCAAAGCAAAGCCCTATTCCTCCAATAACAGGAACTATAAGAATCCCATAAACAATAGCTGATGTCATTTGTCTTATTTGAAGTGCGAATTCTGATGATACCTCATCATCCTTCATACCATATGCGCATATAACACATTCACTTCCCCATCCAAATACACATAATAATGCACATAAAAAGCCCACTATGTTAGTTCCATTTTCGCCTGATGAATAACCAATTATACTAACACCTATGATTGCAAATACTAATCCAAGCCATGCTTTCTTATTCATTTTTTCTTTTAATATTATATATGCTAAGATTGATCCAACTGCTGGGTAAAGTGATGAAATTATAGCTGTATAAGATGGTCCAATGAGTTTAACTGAAAGTAAATATCCAGTCATTCCAATAGGGCCTCCCATAAGTGCTGCAAGTACAACAAATAAAGCACTTTTGGTTTTCATAGCTTTGAATAAATTACTTAATTGTCTTTTAAAAGCAAGATATATAAATGTCCATACTGCTGAAAAAGAATCATGAAAGAATGCTGTTATAAATGGTGCTAAAAATACTGCACCTTCTGGCAAGAATGGGCTCATTGCAAGTACAATTGCCATCAAAACTGTATCTAATCCCCATGTAGCAGCAGATATGATACCACTTACTGCACCTAATCTATAATTACTTTTATTAAATTTCATAATAGTCCTCCTCAAACCTGATACTATAGATGCTCACACAAATCTATTAATATTTGTTTATTGCTTTGCAAATTATATTTTATCAGATTATATAATGAGTTAATACAATTTTAGTTTAAATTTGTATTAGGCTTCATGTTTATCCTTATTATCATTGCTAATTATATAATGTTATTATAAAATAAAACAGTATTATTATATCTACATATATTGCAATTAACAATTTATAACGCACAACTACTACCACTTACTAGTAATCTGTTGGTAATAGCGATTTAGGCACAATCAAAAAAATAACAGACCAGTATGCTTGCCTATTTTGTGTCATA
>NZ_LZZL01000020.1:0-85287 GCF_002006495.1 Clostridium sp. BL-8 | reverse complement strand
TACTCAGCAAGCGTAGCGAGTCGAGCTTCCTCTAATGGAAAATAGGCTGGCAAATTGACTTGTTATTTATTTGATGGTGCCTAAAAATAAGAAACAGGAGCTAAATCAAATTTTTGATATAACTCCTGATTTTTTTACGATATTTAAAACTAAGCTTTTACTTTGAAGAAAGTATGATGTCCTATGGTTGTTTCATTGATTTTTTGAGTTTCTTTCATCCAGTTACATGTTGCTATGGCTGGATTATAAAAGAACAGGGCATCATTTGTTGGATCAATACCTCTAATTGCATCGTATACTGCATCATAACAATCTTGGTCTGCACTAGCATTTATTTGACCATTTTTAACACAGGAAAATGCATTTTTTTGGAAAATAACTTCTTTTATAGTGTTTGGAAAATGAGGGTCAATGGTACGATTTAATACCACAGAAGCTACAGCCACCTTTCCTGCATATGGTTCACCACGACTTTCGGCAGAAACAACCTTTGCCATTAAATCTATATCTTCACCCGTTATATATAATTTTTGAGTATCATGATTAAATACTTGTAGAACTTCATCACGATTTTCTCTGAATTGTGAATTAGCGTTTATGTTATTTTCAGTAGTTTTCTCATTTATTTGGACATTCTTAGTTTCACTACAAGTTTCACCTAATGTTTTGGCGAAAGTTGGATTTACATTAATAACGGAAAGATATAGTATTAAAGCAATTACAAAAATACTATATTTCTTTTTCATAAAAAACCTCCTTCGGTATAGTGCAACAAGTAATATTATTGCCAAAGAAAGTAATTATATACACTATTTATTTTTATAATCATTTATAGGGTTTTCTAACGATATTAAACTAGAAAAGCCAGAAGAATTAATAAAAAATTATTATAAAAATAATTAAAAAGTAATAAAATTATAATACTCTATATGTGTATGAGTATAGCATTTGTTGTATAATTTTAATTAGAAGAGAGGTGAGACATTTGAATGAACTTTTATCGATGCTAGTACAAAGTTTTTCTAATATGTCAATATGGTCTGTATTGGATATATTAGTTGTATCTTTCATATTCTATAAAGGATATATGTTAATAAAAGAAACAAGAGCAGAACAATTATTAAAAGGAATATTGTTAATAATAGCACTTATTCCAATTAGCTATTTATTAAGATTAGATATGTTATATTTTATATTAAATAAAACATTAACTATCGGGGTATTATCTGTAGTCATAATTTTTCAACCGGAAATTAGAAGAGCTTTAGAACATCTAGGAAGAAGTGCTTTTGATGATAAACACTATCAAAACAATAAGGAAGCTTTTAATTCTACAATCAACGAAATTGCAATAGCTGTACAAAATTTATCCGAAAGCAAAACAGGCGCATTAATTGTAATGGAGCAGAGTACAGGTCTGAATGAAATAATTGGGCAGGGAACATTATTGGATGCTAACGTAACTTCAAATCTTTTAGAAAATATATTTGTAGTCAATACACCACTTCATGATGGAGCAACAATAATAAGGAATAATAGAATTCTAGCATCAGGATGTGTCTTGCCGTTAACGGATAACAATACAATTAGCAAGAAACTAGGAACTAGGCATAGAGCTGCAATGGGATTGTCAGAAGTATCAGATGCATTGGTCGTAATTGTGTCTGAAGAGACAGGAGTCATATCATTAGCTATCAATGGAAGGATTACAAGAGGCTATGATAAAGATAGATTAAAAATTGTATTAACTAAAATAATAGAAAATAGAAATGAAAAGAAGGTAAAATCAGCAGGAGAGAGGGTTAGGTCATGGATAAGAGTGAAAACAGAACGTTAATAGTCAAGATTGTATGCTTACTATTATCATTAGGTTTATGGCTATATGTCTCAAATGTTGAGAATCCGCTTAGAACATATGACCTGAAAAATGTTCCTGTAGAACTAATTAATGAGGATTCATTAACGGATTCAAAACTTGCAATTGCAGATAAGCAGCAATTTACGGTGGATTTAAAGTTAGAAGGCCCATCGAGTGAAATGATAAAAGTAAAAAAAGAGGACTTTAAAATAGTAGCCGATATGTCAGCTTATGCGTTAAAAACAGGAGATAATACTATACCAGTTCAAGTTGTAAGCGCCCCTGAAAATATAGATATAAAGAATAATGGCTTTTTGGGTGTTAAAGTAAGTTTAGAAGAGCTGGTTCAAAAGGATATACCAATAAAGTCAAATATAAAAGTTTCATATAAAGAAAATATTTATGAGAAGGGACAATCAATAAGCCCTCAAACTGTAACTGTAAAAGGAGGAAAAAGCTCTATAGAAAAAATTGACGCTGCTACCTTAAATGGTGAAGAAAAAGATGTAGATCAGAATATGGAGAAGGATTATGATATAAAATTTGTAGATTCATCAGGTAATGAAATTAGCAATGTTCAATCTAATGTTCAAACTGCAAAGTTATCTATCACAGTAACAAATGGAAAGTCTGTGCCAATAAGTTTAATAACTTCAGGTAGTGTTCCTCAAGGATTTACTTTTGGAGGATATGAACTGAGCCAAAACTATGTAAATGTCCTTGGAGATATTCAAAACTTAAACAAAGTAAAAGCCATAGATACTGAACCTGTGGATATGTCAGCATTACAAGCTGATAGTGAAATGGATGTTAAGCTTAACCTGCCGGATGGAATTTCCGTTCTGAACAATGAAAATACAGTTAAAGTTAAATTTAAAGTAACAAAGGAAGAAAATACAACAAAGAATTTAGTGTGCAACGTTCAATACAAAAACTTAAATGATGCACTTTCAGTAGAAACACAGAATTTAACAACAAATGTAAAGGTGACAGGAAGTCAGGATGCATTAGATAAAGTAGCAACTCAGAATATAAATGTTATATTGGATTTATCGAAAGTACAAGCGGAAGGAACTTTTGATTATACGCCACAAGCGACACTTGTTGGAGCTGATAATGTAACAATATCAGAGGTTGGAAGTGTTCATATAGTAGTTAAAAAGAAAGAATAATAAAAAAATCACAGTATAATGAGTACTGTGATTTTTTATGATATAATTTTTTTAACTTAGTTTGGAGTAGTTCAATGAAGGATATAATAAGTACAAAGCGAAATCATGCTTTGACTTTGAAAGGATATGGTGAATAAATTTTGGCTATAAGGATAAATAATATAAATTTAGGTTTAGACGATGAATTAGAAGTTCTAGAAAAGAAGGTTTGTAAAAGGTTAAATGTATCTAATGGAAATATTAATAAAATAAGTATAATAAAAAGAAGCATAGATGCAAGGAAAAAGAATGATATAAAATTTAATTATAGTGTTGATGTATTCTGCGAAAAAGAAAAAAAGATATTATCTAAAATTCATGATAAAGATATAAAACTTGAAGAAGTCAAGGAAATAGAAACTATAAAGTCAGGAACACAAAAACTTAATTTTAGACCAGTAGTAGTAGGGTTTGGGCCAGCAGGAATTTTTGCTGCATTAACTTTAGCAAGACAGGGATATAAGCCAATTGTGTATGAACGTGGGGAAGATGTGGATAAAAGAACAGAGACTGTGGAAAAGTTTTGGAGTACTGGAGAGCTTAATCTGGAATCTAATGTTCAATTTGGCGAAGGTGGAGCAGGTACATTCTCAGACGGAAAGCTTACCACAAGAATTAAAGATCATAGATGTGCATTTGTACTTGATGAACTGATAAAGGCAGGAGCACCATTAGAAATTAAGTATGAGAGTAAAGCTCATGTAGGGACTGATTTATTAAAAGGTGTAGTTAAGAATATAAGAGAAGAAATTAAAAATCTTGGAGGCGAGGTTAATTTCAATTCCAAGTTAGAGAGAATAACATATGAGAACGGTAAATTAAAAAGCATAATAGTTAATGGAAAAGAAATTTCCTGTGAGGCATTAGTGCTTGCAATAGGCCACAGTTCAAGGGACACATATGAAATGTTATATAAAGAAAAAGTTTCAATGGATGCGAAAGCATTTGCAATAGGAGTAAGAATTGAACATCCTCAGGAATTGATAAATATTAGTCAATATGGAGAGAGTCACGATCATCCGAAATTACATGCTGCTGATTATAGACTAACTTACCAAAGTGAGAGATTAGGAAGAGGAATATATTCGTTCTGCATGTGTCCGGGTGGAGTAGTGGTTGCGGCAGCTTCAGAGGAAGGCAGGCTTGTATCAAATGGCATGAGTTATCATGCAAGAGACTTAAAAAATGCTAATTCAGCATTAGTAGTAACTGTTTCACCAGAGGATTTTGAAGGAAATTCTCCTCTCAGAGGAATGGAATTTCAAAGATATTATGAAAACTTAGCATTTAAATTAGGTGGTGGAAAGTATAAGGCACCAGTGCAGCTAGTAGGGGACTTTATGAAAGATAGAGTATCAAGTAAGTTAGGCCAGGTTGTACCGAGTTATACTGCAGGATATGAATTTAAAGAGTTAAAGAAGTGTTTACCGGATTACGTTGTTGAAGCACTTAAAGAAGGAATTGTAAATTTTGATAAAAAGATAAAGGGCTATGCGAGAGAAGATGCAGTTTTAACGGGTATAGAGACTAGAACATCAGCGCCAGTTAGGCTCAATAGAAATGAAAAACTTGAAAGCATAAATGTATGTGGGCTCTATCCAACAGGAGAAGGTGCTGGATTTGCAGGAGGAATAATTTCAGCAGCTGTAGATGGTATAAAGGTTGCAGAACATATAATTCAAAAATTCTATGTATTGTAACTAATAAATTAAGTAATAATTAAAAATAATGGACTAATACAATTGTCTGTTATTTTTTTATATAATATGATTAAATTTTGTAAAATTACTTGATTTACAATAAATATGCATTTAAATTGAGTTTTTTTAATGCATATAAGAAAAATCATGACTTATAATATAATTTATATTAAAAAAAATTTCTATAAAATAATAAAAACAATTTTCTGAAAATTTAACATTTACAATTATTTTTTGTTACAATGATAGATGAAAGAAATTCTTATACCAGTGATTGACAGAAATTTAACAAGATAATTAAATTAATAACAAGCAAAAATAGTATGAAATGTAAGAGGTGTAAAGATGAGTAAAAATTTTGACGATTTACTATCACGACTAAAGGAAGTTCCAATCAAGAAAGTTGCTGTAGCAGTGGCACAAGATGAGCCGGTTTTAGAAGCTATTAAAGAGGCTACAGAAAATAATATAGCAGAGGCGATATTAGTTGGAGATAAGCAACAAATACACGAAATTGCTAAAAAGATAGACTTAGATTTATCAGACTATGAAATAATGGATATTAAAGATCCAAAGAAAGCTACATTAGAAGCAGTAAAGTTAGTTTCAAGTGGGCATGCAGATATGCTTATGAAGGGATTAGTGGATACAGCTACATTTTTAAGAAGCGTATTAAATAAAGAAGTAGGACTTAGAACAGGAAAATTAATGTCACATGTTGCAGTTTTTGATATAGAAGGATGGGATAAATTATTATTCTTAACTGATGCAGCATTTAACACATACCCAGAACTTAAGGATAAAGCAGGTATGATAAATAATGCAGTAGTAGTTGCACATTCATGTGGAATAGAAATTCCTAATGTAGCAGTTGTATGTCCAGTTGAAGTTGTAAATGAAAATATGTCATCAACAGTTGATGCTGCATTATTAGCAAAAATGAGTGACAGAGGACAATTTAAAGGATGCGTTGTTGACGGACCTTTTGCATTAGATAATGCTATATCAGAAGAAGCAGCTCACCATAAAGGTGTTAAAGGTGAAGTTGCAGGTAAAGCAGATATACTATTATTACCAAATATTGAAACAGCAAATGTAATGTATAAAACACTAACATACTTCTCTAAATCAAGGAATGGTGGACTTCTAGTAGGTACTTCAGCACCAGTTATCTTAACCTCAAGAGCGGATTCTTTTGAAACAAAAGTTAATTCAATAGCTCTAGCAGCATTAGTTGCAGCAAAAAATAAGTAATTAAGCAGTTAATAAACCATAAAGGGCGATTAAAAATTAAATTTATAATAATTTATTTTATTATTACTGCATTCTAAATGCATTAAATCAGAGGGGGATTCAAAATGTCATATAAGCTGTTAATAATTAATCCAGGTTCAACATCAACAAAGATTGGTGTTTATGAAAATGAAAAGGAACTATTTGAGGAAACATTAAGACACACAAATGAGGAAATAAAGAGATATGAAACAATATATGATCAATTTGGATTTAGAAAAGAGGTTATTTTAAATGTTCTTAAGGAGAAAAACTTTGATATAAGAACTTTAAGTGCTGTTGTTGGCAGAGGAGGAATGCTTAAACCTGTAGAAGGCGGAACATATGCTGTTAATGATGCAATGGTAGAAGATTTAAAGGTTGGAGTTCAAGGACCTCATGCTTCAAATCTTGGTGGAATCATTGCTAAGTCAATAGGAGATGAATTAAACATACCTTCCTATATAGTAGACCCAGTTGTTACAGATGAATTAGCTGATGTAGCAAGATTATCAGGAGTACCAGAGCTTCCAAGAAAGAGTAAATTCCATGCATTAAACCAAAAAGCAGTAGCTAAAAGATATGGTAAAGAAACTGGAAAAGGATATGAAAATCTAAATTTAGTTGTTGTACATATGGGTGGTGGAGTTTCAGTTGGAGCTCATAAGCATGGTAAAGTTGTTGATGTTAACAATGCTTTAGATGGAGATGGTCCATTTTCACCAGAAAGAGCTGGATCAGTTCCAATTGGTGATTTAATAAAAATGTGTTTTAGTGGAAAATATAGTGAAGCAGAAGTATATGGCAAGACAGTTGGAAAAGGCGGATTTGTCGGATACTTAAATACAAATGATGTAAAAGGTGTTATAGATAAAATGGAAGCCGGAGATAAAGAATGCGAGAAAATTTATAAAGCATTTGTTTATCAAATTTCAAAAGCAATAGGAGAAATGTCAGTAGTATTAGAGGGGAAAGTAGATCAAATTATCTTTACAGGAGGAATAGCATATTCGCCAACTCTTGTACCAGATCTTAAAGCAAAGGTTGACTGGATTGCGCCAGTAACAGTTTACCCAGGAGAAGATGAGCTATTAGCATTAGCTCAAGGTGCTATAAGAGTACTTGATGGAGAAGAACAAGCTAAAGTTTATTAAAATGTAGAGGGAACATCTTGAGATGACTTTTAAGTTATTTCAAGATGTTTTTTTGTTATTAAGAAATGTTACATCTAGTGATAGAGCCACTTGGATGTAAGAATCTCTCAAGATAAAGTATTATCTACAACATAAATAAAAATTTGTCTATTTGTACCTTAAAATCATGAGCAAATGATATAATAATAAATAATCATATGATGATTATAAGTATATAGATTAGTAAATATGAAAGCTGTTGGGGTAAAAAATATATGGAGAGATTCAACTGTATCTTAAATGATGAAAAATATATACACTATTTAAAGAAAAATAAAAAGCTTGAGAAGGGTAGAAAGTTTTGCAAGCATAATCTAAAACATTTTTTAGATGTGGCAAGAATTGCATATTTGATAAATTTGGAGGAAAGTTTGGGCTTTGAAAGAGAAATTATATATACAACTGCAATTTTACATGATATAGGAAAATCATTTCAATATGAAGATGGAATTCCACATGAAATGGCTTCGTGGGAAATTGCAAAAACAATTTTAGAGGATTATAAATTTAATGACGAAGAAATTGAATTGATAAAGCAAGGAATATTAGGACATAGAAATAAGAAGAGTAAAGGATTTTCTTTGCTTATATATAGAGCAGATAAACTTTCAAGACAGTGTATTACATGTAAGGCATTAACTGAATGTAATTGGAGCGATGAAAAAAAGAATTTGAAGATATACTATTAGGAGGCATTAGTTGTAATGAAAATAGGGAATAAGGAATTTAAAATTAGTGAAAGAACATATATTATGGGAATTTTAAATTTTACACCGGATTCTTTTTCTGATGGTGGAAAATTTAATGATATAGATGCAGCTATAGTGCATGTTAAACAGATGATAGAAAATGGTGCTGATATAATAGATATAGGAGGAGAATCCACAAGGCCCAATCACACACCAGTAGAAGAAGATGAAGAAATAAGCAGGGTTATTCCTATAATAAAGGCTATAAGAGAAAATTTCGATATTCCTATATCTATAGATACATATAAAGCAAAGGTGGCTGAAAAAGCTATAGAAGCAGGAGCTAATCTTATTAATGATGTATGGGGATTTAAGAAAGAAAAAGATATAGCAAAAGTTGCAGCTAAATATAATGTTCCTTGCTGTTTAATGCATAACAGAGAAAATAAGGATTACAAAAATTTAATGGACGATATACTAGAAGATTTGAAAGAAAGCATAAAAATAGCTAAGGATGCAGGGGTAAAAGATGAAAATATAATATTAGATCCAGGAATAGGTTTTGCAAAGACTTATGAGCAAAATTTAGAAACTATGAATAATTTAGAGCGGCTTAAAGAATTGGGATATCCAATACTTCTTGGAACATCAAGAAAGTCTATGATAGGTCTTGCATTGGACCTAACGGTAGAGCAAAGAGTAGAAGGAACAGTTGCGACAACTGTAATTGGAATAATGAAAGACGCCTGTGATTTTGTAAGAGTTCACGATGTGTTAGAAAATTCAAGGGCAGCAAAGATGACTGATGCAATAATAAGGCGAAATTAAAAAATAATAGACAAATAGTTAGCATGTTTTAGGTTATGCAGTGCTGCATGTTTGGATTAGTGTTTTTTTATAGGCATAAGAGGATAGGATGGATAAATTATGGATAAAATGTATATAAAAGACTTAGAATTATTTGCTTTTCATGGAGTTTTTGAAGAAGAGAAAAGACTGGGACAGAAATTTATACTATCGTTAGAGATAGATTTAGATTTAAAATCCGCAGGAAAAACTGGAGATTTGCTTAAATCAGTCCATTATGGTGAATTATGCGACAAAATTGAAGAAGAATTTAAGAGGGATAGCCATGAACTTATAGAAACTGCAGCTTTAAATTTAGCAGATTTTATTCTGAGCGAATATAAGGTAATATATGGTGTTAAAGTATTTTTAAAAAAGCCGTGGGCGCCAATAAAAAAGCATTTAGATACTGTAGAAATAATGATTGAAAGAAAAAGACATAAGGCATATATAGGACTGGGATCTAATATTGGAGATAAAGAAAATTATTTAAAAGAAGCAATTAATAGGATATGTGCAGAAAAAAATGTTGAAATTAAAAAAAAATCGTCATTTATAGTAACAAAACCATGGGGATATTTAGATCAAGAAGATTTCTTAAATGCAGTGGTGGAGATAGAAACAATACTTGAAGCTGAAGAACTTATGGATTTATTGCTTGAAATTGAGTTGGAGTTTGATAGAAAAAGAGAAATAAAGTGGGGGCCTAGAACTATTGATTTAGACATTATTATGTATGATGAATTAATATCTTCTAATGAAAAGGTAATTCTTCCTCATCCTAGAATGCATGAAAGAGAATTTGTATTAAAGCCGCTAAATGAAATAGCACCATACCTTATGCATCCTGTACTTAATAAAAGAATATTTACATTGCTAGAAGAATTAAGTTCAAATAATTAATAAAATAATATGTTATAAGATGGGAGTGATTTTATGAGGAGTTCACTGAAATTTACAAATAAGTTAAGTATGTTATCAGAAATGGAGGGAGAATCTAAATTTCAAATATTAGAATATGAGAATTTAGACGGGGCTACAGATGTTCAAACTGCCTTTGGAATTAATGTGATTAGACAAAGTGGAGTCAAACTAAAGCAAATAAGAATAATAATAAATGAAAGTTCAGTAAAACTAGAGCCGGGTACTTTGAGTTATATGAAGGGTGATATAGACATAAGAAGTAAATCAGGTGGACTTATAGGATTTGGGAAAAAAATAATATCAAGCAAGTTAACTGGAGAGACTGCATTCAAGCCAGTATATAGTGGGAGTGGAGAAATATTTTTAGAACCATCTTTTGATCATTTTGCACTTATAGAACTAGAAGATGATGAAATAATAGTAAGTGATGATATGTTCTGTGCATGCGAAGAGAGCATAGAGATTAATGCAACAATGCAAAAAACTTTTTCAGCAGCCCTTTTAGGAAGTGACGGTTTATATCAAACAAGGCTAGAAGGATATGGAATAGTTGCACTTAGGGTTCCAGTTCCAGAAAGTGAAATATTTAAATGCGTATTAATTAATGATACATTAAGAGTAGATGGAAATTTTGCGATTTTAAGGACTGGAAATATTGAGTTTTCAATAGAGAAATCATCAAAATCCCTTATTGGAACTGCCGTCAGTGGAGAAGGACTAGTTAGCGTGTACAGAGGTACAGGTGAAGTTTGGCTGGTACCAACCAAAAATATATATAAAGATTTAAGATTAAAAGAAGCAAACTTAGAAAATAAGTTTTCGTCTGAAGTTATTGAAGAAGATGAATAATGAACTCTAGCATACTAAAGTTGTAAAGTATGCTATAATAAGTATGATTAAGTATATTTATGATTATACTGCGAGGTGATAAGGTGAGTTCTTTAGAATCCAAAATTAAAAGCAAGGAATTAGATTTATTTTTTAAAGGAATTTTAGAATTGAAAGATATAGATGAATGTTATAAGTTTTTTGAAGATGTGGCAACTATAAATGAAGTTAAGGCATTGGCGCAAAGATTACATGTAGCAGAATTACTTAAGGCTAAAAAAACTTATTCGGAAATAGCAGAAATTACTGGTGCGAGTACAGCCACTATTAGTAGAGTAAATAGGTGCTTAAATTATGGTAGTGATGGTTATAAAATGGTACTGGAAAGATTAGAAAGTGGAAAAATAGACTAATATAAGTAAATATTGAAGATTTCATTTGCATATAAAATCGAAAAATAATAGAAAGCCCGAAAGACATGATTGTAAATAGGGCTTAAAAATATTATACTATTTAAGGTGAGCCATTTAGACAGTTATGAGTTAAGGGGTATGAGTTTGGGATAAAACTCATATGCGGATTTAAAAAAGTTCTATTTATGAAAAGTCGTAAGTTTTTTGGTCACAACTGTAAATTAATTAAGTGGTTATAACAGAATAAAAAAGTGAGGTAAAATTATGGGTAGAATGTTTGGAACTGATGGCGTTAGAGGAGTTGCAAATACAGAATTAACAGCAAGAACTGCATATAACCTTGGAAGAGCAGGGGCATATGTTTTAACAGAAGCAGCTCATAAGCCTAAGATATTAGTTGCAAAAGATACAAGAATATCTGGAGATATGTTGGAATCAGCATTAATAGCAGGAATATTATCAGTTGGAGCCGAGGCAGTAGTGCTTGGGGTAGTACCAACACCAGCTGTTGCATATTTAACAAGAAAATATGGAGCTGATGCAGGTGTTATGATTTCTGCATCACATAATCCAGTAGAATATAATGGCATAAAATTCTTTGATGATAAAGGATACAAGCTTTCAGACGATTTAGAGGATGAGATTCAAAGAGTTATTGAAAGTGATTTTGAAGGTGTACCAAGTCCAGTTGGAATAGATCTTGGAAGAGAGACAATTGAAGTATCCGCTTTAGATGATTATATAGAATTTGCTAAGGAAACTATACCTTATAATTTAAAGGGATTAAAAATAGCTTTAGACTGTGCAAATGGAGCTTCATATAAATCATCAGTAAAGGCATTTAGAGAATTAGGTGCAGATGTATTTGTAATAAACGATAATCCTGATGGGACAAACATAAATGAAAATTGTGGATCAACACATCCAGAAGAATTAATGGATTATGTAGTCAAGAAGAAGTGCGATTTAGGATTTGCGTTTGATGGAGATGCGGATAGATGTTTGGCCGTTGATGAAAAAGGTAATTTAATAAATGGCGATTTTATATTAATGTTATGTGCTAAGTATTTAAAAGAACTTGGAAAGCTAAAAGATGATACTTTAGTAGTAACTGTAATGAGTAATCTTGGATTAGACATTGCATGTAAAAGAGAAGGGATAAATCTTGTAAAAACTAGTGTTGGAGATAGATACGTCTTAGAAGAAATGGTTAAAAATAGATATGTTTTAGGTGGAGAACAATCAGGACATGTTATATTCTTAGACTATAATTCAACAGGAGATGGTTTAGTTACAGCACTTCAAATTGCAAGTATAGTTAAGAAGAAAGAAAAGCCTTTATCAGAGCTATGTTCAATAATGAAAGAATTACCACAAGTATTGGCAAATGCGACAATACCAAATGACAAGAAAAACCTATATTTAACAGATGATGAAATACAAGGTGAAATAAAGAAAATAGAAGACGCTTTAAATGGTGTTGGAAGAGTTCTTATAAGACCATCTGGAACAGAACCATTAGTTAGAGTAATGCTTGAAGGTGAAGATCAAGCAGAAATAGATAAGATGGCTCATAGTTTAGCAAATTTAATTGAAAAGAAATACAATTAATTATATATTAATTAAATAAAGCTTTATAATAGCAGAGTGTAAAAAGGAGTTTGGAGTAGACTCCTTTTTATACTCTGCTATTATAATTTTATAGATTTCAAAATTAAGAAATAACATTTAGGTGAGTTTTTAAATTTATAGTTCTTATGCCACTGTATATATCAAACTCTCTACTTGGATATTTATAAATGAAAGATGTAAATATAGTTTAAGTCATGTATTTTTAAAATAAATCTTTCAAGACTACATTACAGTTATTAATGCATAACAAATGATTAATAAGGGGATAAATAAAATAATAAACAATGAGTTTGCAAAAGAGGAGGAAATTATATGGATAAAGAACCTTATAACGAGTACTTAGTAGTTATGCCAACAGGTAATTGTAAAGGCTTTAATGATATAGAGGGAGCAAAGGCATATATAAACATATATTATGAATGGCGGTTTGATGATGTAATTCATAAAGATGGATTTGTTGATGCGACAGAAATTGGAGGAGATCAGCCTAGATTTGAGGTATTTACTCAATTAGGAGCAGAAGAAGGAGCAAAATGCGAAATATATAAGACAGAAGCATTTATTGAAGCAATTAATAAAGATTTGATTTTCGAGGAAGATAAAGAAGAAATAATTTCTAAACTATGTGAAGCAAAAGTAAATTTTAATATATATGAGTATGGTTTAGATGAAATTTTAGCAGATGTTCAAGAAGTCGAGAGTATGGAGGATTTTGGAGATCATCTCAGCAAATTATAGGAATTAATTTCTATTACTTTAAATTAATAGAATAAGGAGAAAAAATTAAGATTATTAATTATTAACTTTAAAAAACTTTATATAATTAATTTAAAAATAAAAATGATGATAATTTGATAAAAAAACAATACATATATTGAAAAATAAGCAATTTATATAAGCTTAAAATTATCAAAAAAAAGAGAATGAAAAATATATTACTAAAATATTGACAATAGTAAAAACCCAGAGTAAAATTTAGTCTAACAAGAAAATTGAATAGGTCCTTAGGTTATTAAATGCTGAGATGGAGACAATTGTTTTGCAGATAAGTTGCAGAGAGTCGATGGTTGGTGAGAATCGATACTTTAGCTTTATAATTATCACTCCTGAGCAGAATCCAGAAAGAAAAAATATTTTTCGAGTAAAAGATGTCCGGTGTGCATCCGTTATATGCAAGGGTTTGTTAGAACCTAGTGATATTATATAAGGCGGAATATTATCCCACTTCTTATGATTTATATCATTAAGGGTGGATTTTTTTAACCATTTTTAGGGCATATAATAAAAAATATCTAGGGGGAAGTTTATGGAAAAGCATGTGCTATCTGTTCTAGTAAAGAATTCATCAGGTGTTTTGAGTAGAGTTAGCGGACTGTTTTCAAGGCGTGGATATAATATTGATAGCTTAACAGTTGGTAGAACTGAAGATCCTTTAATTTCAAGAATGACAATAACGCTTATGGATGATGATAATGTATTAGAGCAAGTAAAAAAGCAATTAAGTAAGTTAGAGGATGTAATACGAGTCATTAACTTTAAAGCAAATGAATCAGTTTACAGAGAATTAGTGCTCATTAAAGTAAGAGCAAATGCAGAAAGCAGGGCAGCGATAAATGAAACGGTAAATATTTTTAGAAGCAAGATAATTGATTTATCTACCGATACGCTGACTATAGAGTTAACTGGGGATGAAGATAAAATATCAGCATTGATAAATTTGATGGAGGAGTATGGTATAGAAGAGCTGGTGAGAACTGGAGTTACAGCACTTCAACGGGGAGAAAAAACCATAAAAAATTCTATTGAAAGTTATTAGTGCAAAGTGAATGTAAGCAATGGCAATAAATGATAAAAAGGGGGATAAGAATATATGGTTCAGAATCAGGTAAGGATATTTGATTCTACTTTGAGAGACGGAGCTCAAGGACAAGGAATTTCATTCTCATTAGAAGATAAGCTTAAAATAGTTAGAGCTTTGGATGAGATGAAGATTGATTATATTGAGGCTGGCAACCCTGGATCAAATCCAAAAGATATGGAATTCTTTAAAAGGCTTAAGGATGTGGAACTTAAGACTGCAAAGATAGTAGCTTTTGGATCAACTAGAAGACCTAACATTAATACAGAGGATGATAAAAATCTCAGAGATTTAATGTTATCGGGAGTAGATACAATTGTTATATTCGGAAAGGCATGGGATTTTCAAGTTTTAGATATAATCAAAACTTCTTTGGATGAGAATATTGAGATGATAAAAAATACAATTAAATATCTCTGTGAAAAAGGGAAAGAAGTAATTTTTGATGCAGAACACTTTTATGACGGATACAAGGCAAATAAGGAGTACGCAATTGCAACCCTAAAAGCGGCAGAAGAAGCTGGAGCACAAGTAGTTGTATTATGTGATACAAATGGAGGTTCACTGCCTCAAGAGATATATGAGATAACTAAAGAAGTAAAGAAACAAATATCAATAGATATTGGAATTCACAGTCATGATGATATGGGAATGGCAGTAGCAAATTCAGTAATGGCAGTAGAAGCTGGGGCGCTTCAAGTTCAAGGAACATTTATTGGAATTGGTGAAAGATGTGGAAATGCTAATTTAAGTGCAATAATACCTACATTAAAGTTAAAGCTAAAATATGAGGTGTTAAACAATATTGAATTGATAAATTTAACTAAAACAGCCAGATATATTGCTGAAATATGTAATATTACATTAACAGAGCAAAACCCATTTGTAGGAAATTCTGCATTTGCTCATAAAGGCGGAATGCATATAGATGCGGTAACTAAAGACTCAAGATCATATGAGCATATAGAACCAGAAGCAGTTGGAAATAAGAGAAGATTTTTGGTTTCAGAAGTAAGTGGAAAAAGTACAATACTTCAGGAAATTAAAAAAATATTCCCTAATATATCTAAGGATGATGGTTCGGTTCAAAAAATTACAGATAGATTAAAGGAATTGGAATACGAAGGATATCAATTTGAAGGGGCAGAAGGAACCGTAGAATTAGTAATAAGAAAAATCATAGGCAAGTACAAACCTTTTTTCAAATTAAATCATTTTAAAATTATTGGAGAACAACCTTATGGCAGCGAAGATTTCAGCTCAACAGCAGTAATAAATATCACAGTTGATGGACAAAATGAAATGACAGCAGCAGAAGGAGAAGGTCCGGTAAATGCACTAGATAAGGCTATTAGAAAAGCTCTTGAGATCTTTTATCCAGAGCTGAAGCAGGCACGACTTGTAGATTATAAAGTTAGAGTCTTAGATTCAGAAAGTGCAACAGAAGCAAAGGTAAGAGTTTTAATTGAATCAACAGATGGAATTGATACTTGGAGTACTGTTGGGGTATCTCGAGATGTAATTCAAGCTAGCTGGATAGCTTTAGTAGATTCAATAGAATATAAATTAATAAAAGATATTGAAAGAAAAGTAAAAGCATATTTTTAAGGAGATGATTAGAAATGGGAATGACAATGACGCAAAAAATCTTAGCAGCACATGCAGGACTTGAAAGTGTAAAAGCTGGACAATTAATTGAAGCAAACCTTGATTTAGTTTTAGGAAATGATATTACAACTCCAGTAGCTGTAAATGAATTTAAGAAATTTGGAACAGATAAAGTATTTAGTAAAAGTCAAATTGCAATAGTTCCAGATCACTTTACTCCTAATAAAGATATAAAAGCTGCAGAGCAAGTTAAATATATTAGAGAATTCGCTCAAAAGATGGAAATAGAAAATTTCTTTGAAGTTGGAGAAATGGGAATAGAACATTGTTTGCTTCCTGAAAAAGGTCTAGTTGTTGCAGGAAATGTAGTTATAGGAGCTGACTCACATACTTGCACATATGGCGCTCTTGGAGCTTTCTCAACAGGTATAGGATCAACTGATATGGCAGCTGGAATGGCTACAGGAAAGTGCTGGTTTAAAGTACCTTCAGCTTTAAAGTTTGTTCTTAAGAATAAGCCAGCTAAATGGGTAAGCGGAAAAGATGTTATATTGCACATAATCGGTATGATTGGTGTTGATGGGGCATTATATAAATCAATGGAATTTGTAGGTGATGGATTACAATATCTTTCAATGGATGATAGATTTACAATGGCAAATATGGCAATTGAAGCTGGTGGAAAAAATGGAATCTTCCCGGTTGATGATAAAACCGCTCAATATTTAAAGGAACATTCAACTAAAGAATGGACAGCTTACGAAGCAGATGAGGATGCAGAATATGATAAGGTATTTGAGATTGATTTAAGTGCACTAAGGCCAACAGTTTCATTCCCTCACTTACCAGATAACACAAGAACAATTGATGATACTGGAGAAGTAGTAATTGACCAAGTAGTTATAGGGTCATGTACAAATGGTAGAATTTCTGATTTAAGAATAGCCAGAGACATATTAAAAGGAAAGAAAGTTAAAAAAGGAATTAGATGCATAGTTATTCCTGGAACACAAAAGATATATCTACAAGCTTTAGAAGAAGGCATAATAAAAGATTTAGTTGAAGCAGGAGCAGTATTCTCAACACCAACTTGTGGACCATGTTTAGGTGGACATATGGGGATTTTAGCAAAAGGTGAAAGATGTGTATCAACAACAAACAGGAATTTCGTAGGAAGAATGGGGCACGTTGAATCTGAAGTATATCTTGCAAGTCCAGCAGTTGCAGCAGCATCTGCATTAACTGGAAAGATAACTGATCCAGAATTAGTCTAGGAGGTATTTAGTAATGAGCGTAAAAGGTAAAGTATTCAAATATGGGGATAATGTAGATACAGACGTAATAATTCCAGCAAGATATTTAAACACATCAGATGCTAAAGAGCTTGCAGCACATTGTATGGAAGACATAGATGTTGATTTTGTTAAAAATGTAAAAGATGGGGACATAATTGTTGCTAATAAAAACTTCGGATGCGGTTCTTCAAGAGAGCATGCACCACTTGCAATTAAGACTGCTGGAGTAAGTTGCGTTATAGCATCGACTTTTGCAAGAATATTTTATAGAAATGCAATTAACATTGGATTGCCAATCTTAGAATGTGATGAAGCTGTGAAGAGCATTGATGCCGGAGACGAATTAGAAGTTGATTTTTCAACAGGACTTATAAAGAATTTAACAAAGAATCAAGAGTATCAAGGAGAAGCATTCCCAGAATTCATGCAAAAAATTATTGATAATGATGGATTAATTGGGTATATAAGAAATAGATAATCAGAATAATAACTAATAGTATAAATTAAACCAATTAAACAATAAGTAAATAATAAAATGAAAGCAATAAATAATAAGTAATAATAACAGTAAGAATTAAAGTTGGTTAGTTGACAGTTGGGATAATGAATATTATTGAAAATTTAAAGAAATTATAAAGTGATTTTATCCATAACTGTTAACTGAAAATTGTAAACTGTAAACTGATTAAACGGGGGTTTTGTAATGAAATATAATATAGCTGTAATACCAGGAGATGGAATAGGTCCAGAAGTAATAGAAGAAACTACAAAAGTTTTAAAAGTTATTGGTGATAAGTTTGGACATAGATTTGATTACGAATATGTGCTAGCAGGGGGATGCGCTATAGATAAAGAGGGAACACCACTTTCAGATGCATCGTTAGAGATATGTAAGAAAAGTGATGCGGTCTTACTAGGAGCTGTTGGAGGACCAAAATGGGATGTTGGGAAAGTAAGACCAGAACAAGGGTTATTTAAATTAAGAAGTGGAATGAATCTTTATTGTAATTTAAGACCAGCAGTTTTATATGCACCACTAAAAAATGAATCACCGCTTAAAGATAGTATTGTTAAAGATGGAATAGATATCTGTATAGTAAGAGAATTGACTGGTGGTATTTACTTTGGTCAAAGAGGAACAGAAGAAGTTGATGGTGTAAAGAGTGCTTATGATACTGAAAGATATAATGTAAATGAAATAACTAGAATTGCTAAAAGTGGATTTGAAATAGCTATGAAGAGAAACAAAAAGCTTACAAGTGTTGATAAGGCTAATGTTTTAGATAGTTCAAAACTTTGGAGAAGTGTAGTTAACGAAATAGCTAAGGATTATCCAGAAGTAGAAGTAAATCATTTATATGTTGATAATGCAGCAATGCAAATAGTGAGAGATCCAAACCAATTTGATGTAATAGTAACGTCAAATTTATTTGGAGATATCTTATCAGATGAAGCTAGTATGGTTACGGGATCAATAGGATTGTTGCCTTCAGCATCTCTTGGAGACGGAACACTTGGTATGTATGAACCAATTCATGGAAGTGCTCCTGATATAGCAGGGCAAGGAATTGCAAATCCATTAGCAACTATACTTTCAGCAGCAATGATGCTTAGATATAGTTTTTCTTTAGAGGAAGAAGCAAAGGCAATTGAAAACGCAGTATTAGCGGTTCTTGAAGATGGATATAGAACTGGAGATATAATGACAGAAGGTAAGAAAAAAGTTGGAACAGTTGAAATGGGCAAATTAGTTTGTGAAAAATTACAAGCAAAATAATTATAATTCCAGTTTTCAATGTGCGATGCGCAATAAGAAAAAAATAATATGATTTTGAAATCTTAAGTTTATTTTCTACAATTGTGCATTGCAAATTTACAATCATTTTATCAGCAAAGGAGTGAATAAAATGTTATTAACTGGAGCTGAAATTCTGATAAAGTCTCTACTTGATGAAGGCGTAGATACTATATTTGGATATCCAGGTGGAGCAGTATTAAATATATATGATGAATTATATAAATACAAAGACAAAATCCATCACGTTCTAACTTGTCATGAACAAGGTGCAGCACATGCAGCTGATGGATATGCAAGAGCTACCGGTAAAGTTGGAGTTTGTCTTGCAACTTCGGGGCCAGGAGCGACTAATTTAGTTACCGGTATTGCCACAGCATACATGGATTCAATTCCAATGGTAGCTATCACAGGAAATGTAGCTAAGTCATTACTTGGAAAAGATAGCTTTCAGGAAGTTGATATCACAGGAATTACAATGCCAATAACAAAGCATAACTATATTGTAAGAGATGTTAATGATCTTCAAGATATAATTAGAGATGCTTTCTATATAGCTCAAGATGGGAGACCAGGACCAGTATTAATAGATATTCCTAAGGATGTAACTGCAGATAAGACACAGTATACTAAATTGATTCCAAGGGAAGTAATTAGAAAGTCAAAATATATTACAGAAAGCTCGTTGCAGGAAGCAGTAGAGTTAATAAATCAGAGTAAAAAGCCATTTATATATGCAGGTGGAGGTGTAGGAATATCTGGAGCAACAGGTGAACTCATTAATTTTGCAGAAAAGATAAATTCACCTGTATCAACATCACTAATGTGCATGTCAGAATTCCCGAATGATCATGAGTTATATACTGGAATGATAGGGATGCATGGAACAAAAGCATCAAATATTGCAGCAACTAAATGTGATTTGTTGATAACCCTTGGAGCTAGATTTAGTGATAGAGTTATAAGTAATCAAAATCATATTAAGAATGCTAAAGTATTGCAGATTGATGTTGATCCCGCAGAAATAAACAAGAATATAAAAGTTGATGCATGTATTGTAGGAGATTTAAAGGAAGTTCTAGATAGACTTATACCATTAGTTAAGACAAAGAAAGACCAAGAATGGATTGAAACAGTAAACAGTTTAAAAGAATCCAAGAGATTGAATATAACTAATGATGAACTAACACCGGAATTATTTTTTAATAAATTAAACGAATTAAATGATGGAAGTTTTATAATATCTACTGAAGTTGGGCAGCATCAAATGTGGGCAGCTCAATACTTTAAATTTAGAAATGAAAGAACTCTTATAACTTCAGGTGGTCTTGGAACTATGGGGTATGGTCTTGGTGCAGCAATAGGAGCACAAATAGGCAGAACAGATAGAAGAGTATTTAATATTGCTGGAGATGGTAGCTTTGGAATGAATTGTAATGAATTAGTTACTGCAGTTAAAAATAAACTTCCTTTAATACAAGTCATTATGAATAATAATTGTTTAGGAATGGTTAGACAGTGGCAAAGTTTATTTTATGAAGGAAGATATTCTGAAACAACACTAGATAGACCAACAGATTATGTGAAACTTGCTGAAGCCTTTGGAGCTAAAGCATTTAGAATATCTAAAGTAGAAGAAATAGATGACGTTTTAAGAAAAGCTCTGGATTCACAGGGTCCAGTTCTTATAGATTATTTAATTAATACTGATAAAAAAGTTTTTCCTATGGTTGCACCTGGTGCACCAATCAATCAAATAATAAGTGAAGAAGATATTAATAAAAATTAATAATAATTAGGAGGGTCATAAAAATGCCAAAAATGTATTATGAAAAAGACACAGATTTAAATTTATTAAAAGGAAAGAAGGTTGCTGTAATAGGTTATGGTAGCCAAGGTCATGCTCATGCACTAAACTTACACGAAAGTGGAGTAGATGTTGTAGTTGGATTGTACAATGGAAGTAAGTCTTGGGAAAAGGCTGAAGCAGCTGGATTAAAAGTTGCAACTGTTGCAGAAGCAGCAAAAGCAGCTGATTTAGTAATGGTATTATTACCAGATGAAAAACAAGCTAAAATATATAATGAAGAAATTGCTCCAAATTTAGAAGAAGGAAACGCATTAGTATTTGCTCATGGATTTAACATTCATTTTGGTCAAATTAAGCCACCAGCATATGTTGATGTATTCATGGTTGCACCTAAAGGACCAGGACATCTAGTAAGAAGAACATATACAGAAGGTGCTGGGGTACCATGCTTAATAGCTGTACATCAAGATGCTTCTGGAAAGGCAAAACAATATGCTTTAGCTTATGCAAATGGAATTGGAGGAGCAAGAGCTGGTGTTCTTGAAACAACTTTCAAAGACGAAACAGAAACAGATTTATTTGGAGAACAAGCAGTACTTTGTGGTGGAGTTTCAGAGCTTATTAAGGCTGGATTTGAAACTTTAGTGGAAGCTGGATATGCACCAGAAAATGCTTATTTTGAATGTATGCATGAAATGAAGTTAATCGTTGATTTATTATATCAAGGTGGATTAAGTATGATGAGATATTCAATTTCAGATACTGCTGAATATGGAGATTATCAAATCGGTAAGAGAATAATCACTGATGATACAAAGAAAGAAATGAAGAAGGTTCTTACTGAAATTCAAGATGGTACATTTGCTAAGAACTGGTTATTAGAAAACCAAACAAATAGACCAGGATTTAATGCAAGAAGAAGAATGGAAGCAGAGCATCCAATTGAAAAAGTTGGTAAAGAATTAAGAGGAATGATGAGCTGGATTGATACAGCTAAAGTTGATTAATATAATATAAAAGTAAAGGTGGTCGATTTTGATTCGACTACCTTTATTTTTTTTTTCTTTAAAGTTATTTAATTAAATATTAGTAGTATGTAAAAGATTTTTATGAGCTGATTTTTGAAATATGTATTTAAATCAGAAAAGTAAAATTAATGTCTAAATTTGAAATAAAAATGATATACAAGAAGAAAAATACAATGTAATATAGTAAGTATAAAAAGATCTCGCAGTTTAAAAGTGTTTTATTTGCGAGATTTTTTACATTCCAAATAAAAATTTGTGGAGAGGAGGATATTATATAAATAAAAAGTCTTATTTGGCACAAAACGTATAATGGCATAGATATTGCTTTATATAATAGTATGGAATAAAAAGTATGGAGACAAAGAGAATCAATATTAACTATGGAGAAAATAACTGTATTAAAATGGAGGGATTGCATGCAAAAACTAATTGAACTTATTAATTCTGAGGATAAAAAAAATCCTTATACAGATCAAGAGCTTGCAGGATTCTTATCTATTCCAAGATTAAGGGTAATACAAATGAGAAATGAACTAAATATTCCAGACTCTAGAGATAGAAGGAAAGAGTTACT
The DNA here is from genome assembly GCF_002006495.1 of Clostridium sp. BL-8. Classification (NCBI taxonomy): domain Bacteria; kingdom Bacillati; phylum Bacillota; class Clostridia; order Eubacteriales; family Clostridiaceae; genus Clostridium; species Clostridium sp. BL-8. The sequence goes on along the minus strand of NZ_LZZL01000020.1, from coordinate 62,753 downwards.
TCTGGCAGATTTAAGGGATATATTACGAAAAAATATAAATTTATCAGAGAGAAAAATAACGGAATTAATGATAGAGAGAGGCTATAATATTTCACGAAGCATTATAAGTAAAAATATAAAAGAAGTGATTCAAGAATTCAAAGGCGAAAATGATGTAATATCAAAAGAAGAAAACATTGTTGTATCGGATGACTCTGAGGATAAAAGTGAAGAGAGCTTTAAAAAGCTCATAGGATACAGAGGAAGTCTTAAAAATAAAATAGATCTAGCAAAGGCAGCAATACTATATCCGCCAAATGGTCTTCATACATTAATTTATGGCGGATCAGGAGTAGGAAAAAGTGAATTGGCAGAATGTATGTATGAATTTTCAATATCTAGCAGAGCAAAACCTAAAAATGCACCATTTATAATATTTAATTGTGCAGATTATGCGGAAAATCCCAATCTACTTATTGCCCAATTATTTGGAGTTACAAAAGGCGCATACACAGGAGCTGATGCTGATAAGGATGGGTTAGTTGAAAAAGCAAATGGAGGTATTTTATTTTTAGATGAAATTCATAGACTTCCATCAGAAGGGCAGGAAATTCTATTTTATTTGATAGATAAGGGCAAGTATAGAAGACTTGGAGAAACAAATGTTGAAAGAAAAGTAAACGTTCTTATATTGGCAGCAACTACTGAGAATCCAGAGTCTAATTTACTTCTAACTTTCAGAAGAAGAATACCTATGCTTATTGAATTACCTAAATTAACGGAAAGACCTTTGTCTGAGAGGCTTGAAATTATAATCATGTTTTTAACCAGAGAGGCTCAGCGAATAAATAGAAATCTTTTAATAACTAAAGATGTATTAACATGCTTAATGTTGTATAATTGCAAAGCTAATATAGGTCAATTAAAAAGTGATATTCAGGTTATATGCGCTAAAAGTTATGTAAAATACATGTTTAAGAATACGGATAAAGTAGTTATTGATATGGAGGATGTTGGCATTTCTATCAAAAGTGCTTTTGCTGAAGGACAGAAGGAAAGTGAGAAAGTCAGAAATCTTGGTATAGATGATTTATATGTAGACATAAAGAACAAGGAAAAAAATAAGGATGAAATAAAAAATTATGTAAATGAAAATAAAATATATCAGTATATAGAAGATGAGTTTAAGAAACTTGAACAAGAAGGGATAGGAGAAGAGGAGATAGATAAGATTCTTCTAGAAAAGGTAGAAAATAAGTTAGGAAAGATTATTGATAATAAAAACATTACAAAGTTACTTAATATAAATGAACTAAAAACTATAGTGAGACCTGAGGTTATAAGCATAACAGAGGGGATTTTAGAACTAGTCAGGGGAAAATATAAATTTATTAACAATAGTTTTTTCATTGCGTTAGCCATCCACATTAATTTTACAATTGAAAGAGTAATGACTGGAAAAGTTATAACAAAATCTGATATTCAAGTAAATACCAAGAATATGGTCCAAGAGATCAAAATAGCAGAAAAGATAAGATTAATGATAGAAAGGGCAACAAAACTAAAGATTCCAAAAAGAGAAGTAACATATATAGCTATTTATATAAAAAAATTCTGTTCAGACGTATTTAATGTAGAGCCTAAGGTTAAGGTGATTATTATTACGCATGGGCATGTCGCTTGTGGAATGGCGGATATTGTTAATAAATTATTAGGTATAGAAGATGCCGTAGGAATAGAAATAGCTTTAGATGAATCACCAGAAAGTGGATTAGAAAAAACTATTGAAATGGTTAAAGCAATAGATGAGGGAAGAGGTTGTTTATTACTTGTGGATATGGGATCTTTAGGAATGTTTGCATCAATGGTGGAAGAGAGAACAGGAATCAGGACTAAAAGTTTAGCAAGGGTTGACACTTTACTAGCATTAGAAGCAGCTAGAAGGGCTTCAATAGAAGGAGAAAGCCTAGATAATATTGTTGAAATGCTAAAAGAAGTTAAAGAATACAATGGTACATTTAAATCAGAAATAAGTGATAGGAAGAAGAAAAAGAAAGCAATAGTAACAGTATGCTTAACTGGAGAAGGTAATGCATTAAGTATTAAAACATATATTGAAAAACGTTTAGAAAGAGAGAATAGCAATATAGAAATATTTGCAATGGGTTTCATAAATAAGAAAGATATAGAAGGTGAAATTATAAAGTTATCCATTGAATATGATGTTTTAGCGGTATGCGGAACCATAAAAATTAAAGTAGCTAATATACCCTTTATCGATTATGAAAGCATGTTAAATGGAATAGGAATTAACAGATTAATTAAGCTTATAAAGAGTGAAAACGATTCAAATGAAAGTGTAGAACATAGTAACCTAAGCAACTTGATTTCAGAGGAATTGATCTTATTAAATCTGGATTGCTTAGTGAAAGAAGAAGTTATCGATAAAATGGCAGAATTACTTGAAGAAAAAGGCTTTGTTAATAATAAGTTTATGTTGAATCTATATAAAAGAGAATCTATGGGCAATGTAGTTTTCAATAATGAAGTAGCAATTCCTCATGGATTACCTGAAAATGTCATAAAACCGGCTATAATTATGGCAAAACTAAATAAACCAATTCAATGGAACAATGAAAATATGGTAGATATAGTTTTTATGTTGGCACTTAAAGAAGATAATAGGCAAGAAATAAAAAAATTATTTCATATGATTAGAGAAGAAGATCTAGTAAAAAATATACGTTTAGCACAATCAGAAAAAGAAATAATAAGAATGTTTTTGTAAAATCAAAATATTCCAAAAACTTGGCATAGTTTTTGCTCTAATAAGATAGCATAAAGATTAAAATTCAGAAAATTAAAAATTGTTTCAACAAGTTTTTAATTTGTAAATATGGAGGTAATATTATGAGTATTATTGCAATTATTGGAGCAGGCCAAATGGCATCTGCATTAACTTTTCCTGCAACAGAAAATAAGAATGAGGTACGACTTGTTGGTACTCCATTAGATAGAGATATCATAAGTGCAGCGAAGGAGACAGGGTTTCATACAACATTGAAACGTGAATTACCTAAAAAGGGGATTAATTACTATCAAATAGAAGATGTAAAGGAAGCAATAGATGGAGCTGATGTTATCATTTGTGGAGTCAGCAGTTTTGGTGTTGATTGGTTTGCGGATAATATATTGCCTATTATACCTGAACATATTCCTGTTCTTTCAATAACAAAAGGAATGATTACTAAAGAAGATGGAGAAATAATCAATTATCCACAGTATTTTTTGAGTAAACTTCCTCCTAATAAAAAGCTTTCTATTAGTGCTATTGGAGGTCCATGTACTAGTTATGAGCTTGCTGACAAAGACAATTCAGAAGTAGTATTTTGTGGAGATAATGTAAATATACTTAGAAAGTTTAAGGATTTATTTGAGACATCTTATTATCATATCAGCTTATCCACAGATGTTGTAGGAGTTGAATGTGCAGTAGCCTTAAAGAACGCGTATGCCCTTGGTGTATCTCTAGCTATTGGGTTAGCTATTGGAGCAGATGGATCAGGAAAAGAGCATTACAATTCACAAGCAGCACTTTTTGGAGAAAGCATAAAGGAAGCAAAACATCTTCTTAAATTAATAGGGGGTAAAGAAGAAAATATCGTATATTTTGGTGGAGACCTTTATGTAACTGTTTTTGGAGGGCGTACCCGTAGAATAGGAACTCTACTTGGACAAGGATTTTCCTTTGCGGAAGCCATGGAAAAATTAAAAGGAGTTACTTTGGAATCAGTAGTCATTGCTACTCGCGCAGCAAAGTATGTACGATTTTTAGCAGAAAAGGGAATAGTTGCACTTAGTGATTTCCCATTGTTAATTCATATTGATGATATCATAAATTCAGGTGCTAAAATTGATATTCCATGGAAAGCTTTTGAAACAGAAGAAATATAATTATTAAATACACATAATTTTATTCTAATCTTATTGAACCAGCTATTGTTTGAAATTCTAATATGTCAATTATACTTATTAAGTGAGTTATTTGGAAGACTTTGAAATTCTAGTTTAGATTTCTAAATTTTTTTGAATAACTCACTTTTACTAATGATATTTAGAGAAAGACATTCTAGGGCATTTTCTGATAGTAAATTTATTGCAGATATAAATGAAAAGTATTGTAGTAACATATGTAAATGTTTACTAAGATAACGGATTAATGAATATTTTAATTCGGATATATTTATATTAAATATAATTTTTTGCTATGTTAACTAGGTTCCAATATCAAGTTGAGTTGTAAATAGACCATAAGGGAGGAGACATGAGTGGGAGGATTAGCTGAACTTATTGATACTGAGGATAAGAAAAATCCTTATACAGATCAGGAACTTTCAGAATTATTATCTATTCCAAGATTAAAAGTTATAGAAAAAAGAAGGGAACTAAATATTCCTGATTCAAGGGATAGGAGAAAGGCATTATTGCTAAGTGATTTAAAGGAAATTTTACGTAGTAATAATATATCTGAAAGAAAAGTCACAGAACGAATGATACAAAAAGGATATAATATTTCCAGAAATATTGTAGGAAGGTATATGAAAGAGTTAGGTTCGGAGAATATTAGAGGAGAAAATATTAGTGATAATATATTCACACCTAAATCAGATAATCAAAATGAAGAGAGTTTTAAAAAACTAATAGGGTATAAAGGAAGTATTAGAAATAAGATAGACTTAGCAAAAGCAGCGATATTATACCCACCTAATGGATTACACACACTTATTTATGGTGGTTCAGGAGTTGGCAAAAGTGAGTTAGCAGAATGTATGTATGAATTTGCTGTATCAAGCGGGGCCAAGTCTAAAAATTCTCCTTTCATAGTATTTAACTGTGCAGATTATGCAGAAAATCCAAATCTTCTTATCGCTCAATTATTTGGAGTGATTAAAGGGGCATATACTGGAGCTAATTTAGACAAGGAAGGATTAGTTGAAAAGGCTAACAATGGCATTTTATTCTTAGATGAAATACATAGACTTCCTTCAGAAGGACAGGAAATATTATTTAATCTTATAGATAAAGGTAAGTATAGGAGACTAGGAGAAACAAATGTTGAAAGAAAAGTTAATGTTCTTATATTAGCTGCAACTACTGAAAATCCAGAATCAAGTTTATTATTGACATTTAGAAGAAGGATACCTATGCTCATTGAATTGCCTAAATTAATAGAAAGACCGTTACATGAAAGATTAGAGATTATAGTAATGTTTTTAAATAGAGAGGCGCATAGAATTAATAGAAATCTTTTAGTTGAGAAGGACATATTAATCTGTCTGATGCTATATAACTGTAAAGCTAATATAGGACAACTTAAAAGTGACATTCAAGTCATTTGTGCAAAAAGTTATGTAAAATATATGTTCAAAAATACAGATGAAGTAATTATTAGTATGGATGACATAAGTATTTCAATTAGAAATTCATTTTCTGAAGGACAAAAGAATGATAAGCAAGTAAAAAATCTTGTTATAGATGATCTATATATAGATATAAAAAACCAAGAAAAAAATAAAAATGAAATAACTAAATATGTAAATGAAAATGAAATCTATCATTATATAGAATCTGAATTTAAAAAACTTGAGTCAGAAGGAATAAATGATTGTGAATTAGACAAGATTCTTTTAGAAAGAGTTGAAAGTAAATTAGGAAAGATAATTGATAATAAAAAAATTACAAAGTTATTAAATATAAATGAGCTAAAATCAATAGTTAGACCAGAAGTTATAAGTATAACAGAAGGGATTTTAGAATTGGTTAGAGGAAAATATAAGTTTATAAACGACAACTTTTTTATTGCGCTAGCTATACATATTAATTTTACTATTGAAAGAGTTATTACTGGGAAAGTTATAAGAAAATCTAACATTCATATAAACAAAGAAACTATGCAACAAGAGATGCAAATTGCCGAAAAGATAAGACAAATGATAGGGAAATCCACAAACTTGGAAATTTCTAAAGAAGAAACAATATATATTGCAATCTATATAAAGAAGTTTTGTTCAGATACATTTAATATTAAATCTAAGGTTAGGGTATTTATAATAACTCATGGACATGTTGCATGTGGTATTGCAGATATTGTTAATCAGTTGTTAGGAGTAGATGATGCAATTGGAATAGAGATATCGTTAGATGAATCACCTGAAAGTGGATTGGATAGAACTATTGAATTTATTCAGAAAATGGATGAAGGGAGAGGGTGTTTATTACTTGTAGATATGGGGTCATTAGGTATGTTCTCGTCACAGGTGGAGGAGCGGACTGGAATAAAAACTAGAAGCTTGGCAAGAGTTGATACGTTATTAGCGATAGAAGCAGTTAGAAAAGCTTCAATAGAATATGAAAGTTTGGATAATATTGTTGAAATGTTAAAAGAGTTAAAAGAATATCATGGTACGTTTAAACCGAAAATGGAGAGCAGAGAAAACAAAAAGAAAGCAATAATAACTATTTGTCTAACAGGGGAAGGAAATGCATTAAGTATTAAAATGCATATTCAGAAATATCTAAAAAAAATGCATTGCAATATAGAGATATTTGCAATGGGTTTTATTAATAGAAAAGACATAGAAGATGAAATTGCAAAGATGTCAAGTGAATATGATATTGTGGCAGTGTGCGGAACTATAAAAATTAACGTAGCAAATATACCTTTTATAGATTACAGAGATATATTAGATGGAATTGGTATTAATAAGTTAATTAAGCTTATTGGTATGGAAGCAGCTAGTAAAGAATTAATAGCGTATGAAAAGCTAAATCAATTAATAGCTGAAGATTTTATTTTGATAAATTTAGATTGTTTAAATAAAGAGGAAATAATAGATAAAATGGTAGGACTGCTTGAAGAAAAAGGATTCGTTAATAATAAGTTTTTATTAAATATATACAAAAGAGAAGCTATTGGGGATAGTGTGTTTAACAATGAAGTAGCTATTCCCCATGGTCTGCCTGAAAATGTTATTAAACCAGCTATAGTTATAGCAAAACTAAATAAACCAATACAATGGAATGAAAAAATAATGGTAGATATAGTTTTTTTGCTGGCACTTAAAGAGGATAACAGAGAAGAAATAAAAAAAATAGCTTACATGATTAGGGAAGAAAATCTAGTGAATAACATACATTCAGCTAAATCTAAAAAAGAAGTAAAGGGGGTATTTTTATAAAATCAAAATATTCCGAAAACTTGGCATGGGTCTTGCTTTAATAAATAGCATAAAGATCAAATAAAAAAAGCAGTATTGAAAGGAGATGAGTGTATGGAATTAAATAAATTTATTAATAAAAATTTGATAAAAGTAAATTTACCATGCAAAGATAGAAACGAATTATTCCAGATGATGCACAATGAAGTATTTAAATATGGATATGTAGAGCCAACTTACTTAGATGGGTTGATATCAAGGGAAAACGTTTTTCCAACAGGAATAAAATTAACTAATTACAATGTTGCAATACCTCATACTGATGCAATTCACGTTAAGGAAGAGTTTATTGCAATAGCAGTACCAAAAAGTCCAATAAAGTTTAAGTTAATGGAAGATGAAACACAGGAAGAAGAAATGAGTCTTATATTTATGTTAGGACTTAACAAACCTCATGATCAATTAGAAGTGCTAAAGGAGTTGATGGAAGTTATACAACAAGAAGATTTAGTAAAGCAAATTATAGAAGCCAAAGATCAGGATCAGATTGAAAACCTTTTAAACAATATATAAATTAAATTGATAATACAAATATTTTAAGTTATAAACCAAATTAAAAATATTAGGAGGAATTAATTATGAATGGTAAAAAAAGAGTATTGGTAGCTTGTGGTGCAGGTATAGCAACATCGACAGTAGTTTGCGACAAGGTTGAAAAATTATTTAAAGCAAATGGTATTATGGCAGAGATTATTCAATGTAAGATAGCAGAGGTAGCTTCTAAAGCAAAAGATGCTGATTTGATAATCTCAACTACTATCTTACCTACTACGTATGAAATTCCAGCAATAAAGGCTACAGCATATGTTACTGGAATTGGTATGGATAAACTAGATGAAAAAATATTAAGCTTTTTTAAATAAGGTTTATATTGTCCTAATTTATTAGGACAATTTAAATAAAATTTTTCAAAGATTGTTAGGAGGAATAATAATATGGATCAACTTATGGGAGTAGTTCAGTACATTTTAGGAATTGGGCCAACAGCAATTTTACCAATAGCAATACTGATAATAGGCTTGATAGCGGGAACGGGAATCACTAAGGCATTTAAGTCTGGTATCACAATAGGTATTGGTTTCGTTGGAATCAACTTAGTTTGTGGTGTGTTATCAAGTACATTAGGGCCAATAGCACAAGAAATGGTAAAAAGATTTGGATTAAGTCTAAATGTAATTGACTGTGGTTGGCCAGCAGCGGCAGCGGCATCTTGGGCAACACCAGTAGCAGCTATCTTAATACCAGTATGTTTAGTTGTTAATTTAGTTATGATCTTCTTTAAATTAACAAAAACCCTAGATGTTGATATCTGGAATTATTGGCATTTTATAGCTGCTGGAGCAACTGGTTATATAGTTACAAACAGCTGGATATTTGCAATTATCTGCGCAATATTATATGAAATCATGGTATTAGTTATTGCTGATAAAACAGCTCCAATGGTTGCAAATTTTTATGATTTAGAAGGTATATCACTTCCAACAGGTTCTACTGCTGCATTTGGATTAGTAGGTATTCCAATTGGATATTTAATAGAGAAAATTCCAGGATTAAATAAATTACATGCAGACCCTGAATCAATTCAAAAGAGATTTGGTATATTTGGGGAACCTATGATGATGGGATTAATCTTAGGTTGCGTACTTGCGATACTTGCAGGAAACGATCCAGGAGCAATATTTAAAGCAGGTGTTAGCATGGCGGCTGTTATGTTCTTACTACCTAGAATGGTTAAGATATTAATGGAAGGTTTAATTCCTATTTCAGATGCAATGAAAGAAAAACTTCAATCTAAATATGCAGGCAGAGAATTATATATCGGTATTGATGCAGCTGTATCAGTAGGACATCCAGCAACAATGGCTACAGCTTTAATATTAGTACCAATTACATTAGTGTTAGCAGTAATCATACCAGGAAATAAAGTATTACCATTTGGTGATTTAGCTACAATACCATTCTATGTTGCATTTGTGGTTGGTTCAAGAAAAGGAAATATTGTTCACTCAGTAATTACAGGGACAATAGTACTTGCATTCTCACTACTTATGGCAACAGACTTTGCAACAGTACACACTTCAATGATGTCTGGTGCAAGCTTCCAAGTACCAGGTGGAGCTACTCAGATTTCAAGTTTAGATATGGGTGGTAACTTCCTCAACTGGATAATATTAAAATTTGCACAAATAGTAGGACCTTTCTTCCATTGATTTTAAAGTAAAAACATTAGGTTATTAAGTAAAAGTATGCTTTACAATAAGAACCATAAAAATATAAAATATTTTGTTCATTTAGATTTTGTTTATTAAGGAGGAGAAAAAATGAAAGCAGCAGTACTACATGGAGTAGGAGATATAAGATATGAGGAAATTGAATTACGTCCATATGGAGATGATGAAGTTAAAATAAAGGTAATGGCGGCAGGAATATGTGGATCAGATCCTCCAAGAGCATTAAAGAAATGGAAATATGAGTTACCAGCTATATTAGGTCATGAATTTTCAGGTTATGTAGTTGAAAAGGGTAAAAATGTTACAAATGTAGAAGTTGGAGATAGAGTTGTTGCAGTTCCATTACAACCATGTAATGAATGCGAATACTGTAAAAAGGGACAATTTTCACTTTGCGAAAATTATGAAATGATAGGTGCAACGCAATTTGGCGGATTTGCAGAATATGCAAATGTTAAAGCAGCAAATGTATTAAAAATAGACGATATAGATTATGAAGAAGCAGCAATGATAGAACCATTGGCAGTTGCATTACATGGAACATTAAATATTCATTCGCAACTAGGTGATACAGTAGCAGTTCTAGGGGCTGGTACCATAGGACAGCTTACGATTCAATGGCTTAAGATTTCAGGAGTTGAAAGAATTATTGCAGTAGATATATCTGATAAAAAAATAGAAGAAGCTATTGCTTTAGGTGCAGATATAGGAATAAATGCAATGAAGGAAAATCCAGTTGAGAAAATATTAGAGTTAACCAATGGGTTAGGTGTTGATATCAGTATCGAATGTGCTGGATCAAAGATAACACAAGAACAATGCTTATTAATAACAAGAAAAAAAGGAAAAGTAGCATATCAAGGAATTGGACATGCAGGGATTGAGTTATCAGAGAGTGCTTTTGAAGGAATATTCAGAAGAGAATTAAATTTACAAGGATTTTGGAATTCATATTCTGCACCATTTCCAGGAAAAGAATGGTTTGCATCTATAGAATATTTAAAACAAAAGAAAATTAAATTACAGGAACTTATATCACACAGATTCTCACTAGAAGATACAGCAAAAGCTTTTGAATTAATTGGTAGTAGAAAAGAGGAATATAATAAGATAATGATAGTCCAAGAGCAAGAGTAATGTTTTGAAGAAAAGCACTAATAGAAAAAATTACAGATCTTAAATTTTAGGAGGAAATATAGCGCATGAATGAAAATTTAAAGAAAATATCAAGCAACATAAGAGTAAATATTATTAAAAGTGTATCAGCAGCAAAATCAGGGCATCCAGGAGGTTCATTATCAATTGCAGATATCCTGACTGTTTTATACTTTGAGAAAATGAATATAGATCCTAAAAATCCAAAAGATCCAAAAAGAGACAGGCTTGTATTATCAAAAGGACATTCAGCACCAGCATTATATGCTACATTGGCAGAGAGAGGATATTTCCCTAAAGAGGAACTCTTAAGCTTAAGAAAATATGGATCTAAGTTACAAGGTCATCCGGATATGAAAAAAGTTGAAGGTGTTGATATGTCAACAGGATCACTAGGACAAGGATTATCAGCAGCAAATGGAATGGCAATAGCTGCAAAACTAGACAATGCAGATTATAGAGTTTACGCAGTATTAGGTGATGGAGAAGTGCAAGAAGGACAGATATGGGAAGCCGCAATGAGCGCAGCACATTATAAACTTGACAATTTAACTGCATTCCTTGATTTAAATGGCCTACAGATAGATGGTTCAAATGAAGAAGTAATGAATATAGGTCCAGCTGATGAAAAATTCAAGGCTTTTGGTTGGAATGTTCTAACTATAAATGGGCACTGCTTTGAAGAAATCTCTAAAGCTATAGATGAAGCAGCAGCTGTAAAAGGAAAACCAACAATGATAGTTTGCAAGACAGTAAAAGGAAAAGGCGTTTCATTTATGGAAAATAACGTTGCATGGCATGGGTCAGCACCAAATGAAGAAGAAACAAGGAAAGCATTAGCTGAGTTAGAAGGAGGCGTAAATTAATGGGAGCAGCAACAAGAGAAGCATACGGACAAGCTTTAAAAGTACTAGCAGAAGACAAAAATGTTGTGGCATTAGAGGCGGATCTGGGTAAAGCAACTAAGAGTATGGAGTTTAAAAAAGTAGCACCAGAAAGATACTTTGATATGGGAATTGCAGAAGGAGACATGATTGGTACAGCAGCTGGTCTTGCAGCAGCCGGAAAGATTCCATTTGCAAGTACATTTGCAATGTTCGCAGCAGGAAGAGCATTTGAGCAAATAAGAAATTCAGTAGCATATCCTAACCTAAATGTTAAAGTAGTGGCAACTCATGCAGGTATAACAGTTGGAGAAGATGGAGGAAGCCATCAGGCACTTGAAGATATATCATTAATGAGAAGCATACCTAATATGGTTGTAATAAGCCCAGCAGATGTAGTTGAAGCTAAAAAAGCAATATTTGCCGCTAAAGAATATTATGGACCAGTATATATAAGATTAGGTAGAGCAGCAACTCCAGATATACATGATGAAAATTATGAATTTAAAATTGGAAAAGGTGAAATTTTATTCTCAAGTGGAAATGATGTAGCAATAATTGCAACAGGAATAATGGTAGCAAAAGCTTTAGATGCAGCAAGAGCATTAAGTGAAAGCGGAATAAATGCAACTGTTGTAAATATATCAACAATAAAGCCTCTTGATAATGAACTAATTGTTGATGTTGCGAAAAGAGTAAAGAAAATTGTAATTGTAGAAGAGCACAGTATAATAGGGGGATTAGGTTCAGCAGTTTCAGAACTTTTAAGCGAAGAACATCCAACAAAAGTTAAAAGAATTGGAATAAACGATGAATTCGGAAAGTCAGGAAGTGCAGAAGTTCTACTAGAAAAATACAATTTAACAGCAGAGCACATAGTTGAAACTGTAAAATCATTTTAAAGACTAAATTTCTAATATATATTTTCTCAATAAACTAAACACCACGCTAAAATATTATGTACTAACTTAAGATAAATTAATAGAGAAGCTTAAAAAGATAATATCAAAATAAAGTTATATATGAAGTAAGAATGGAGGATTGTAGATGGAAGCAATAATTTCACCATCACTGTTATCAGCAAATGTATGTAATTATTCAGAAGACTTTAGGATATTCAATGAAAAGGATATTAAGGTTATTCATATAGACATTATGGATGGACATTATGTACCTAATATTTCAATAGGATTAGGCCAATTAGCAGCTTTAAGAAAGTTAACAACAGCAGAATTTGATGTTCACTTAATGGTTACAAATCCAGATGAATATGTCGAAGCTTTAGTAGAGGCAGGAGCAAATAGCATTACAATACATTCAGAAGTTGCAACTCATTTATATAAAAGCATACACTATTTAAAAAGCTTTGGTATAAAGGCAGGAGTAGCTTTAAATCCAGCAACACCAATAAACTGTCTAGAATATGTTTATCCTCTTTTAGATAGAGTTTTGATAATGTCCGTAGAGCCAGGATTTGGCGGACAATCATTCGTTCCTTTTGCTTTAGATAAAATAAGTCAGCTTAATGAAATTAAAGCAGAAAACAATTATGAGTTCACTATTCAAGTAGACGGTGGAATAAACTTATACAATGTAGAAGATGTAATTAAAGCAGGAGCTAGAGATATTGTAATAGGTTCATCATTATTTAATGAAGGTTTAGCGAAAAACATTGATCTATTCAATCAAAAGATAATAAACATCAACAATACCCCATAACTCATTCATATGCTTAAATAACAGGAGAATATTGCGAGTATTCTCCTATTATTTTAAAGATAATTATACTACGAGAAATATTAAGATTCAATGAGTAAATAATAGGAAGGATGATATAGATGAAAATAGCTTTAGGATGTGACCATGGTGGAGTTAATCTAAAAAATACAATAAAGAAAGAACTTTCGGCTAAAAATATAGATGTTATTGATTTTGGTACTAATAGCAGTGATAGTGTGAATTATCCGGACTATGCATTAAAAGTTTCGGAATCAGTAGTATCAAAAGAATGTGATTTAGGAATATTGTGTTGTGGAACAGGCATCGGAATGTCGATTGCAGCCAATAAATATAAGGGGATAAGAGCCGCAGTTGTTGGTGATTGTTTCTCTGCAAAAGCTACCAGAGAACATAATAATACAAATGTTTTATGTTTAGGGGAAAGAGTTATAGGAGAAGGATTAGCTCTTGAAATTGTAAATACATGGTTGAATTCAGAATTTCAAGGTGGAAGACACGCAGAAAGACTTGCATTGGTAGAAGAAATAGAAAATAAATAAACTTTGCTAAAGGTAATTTAATTATTTTGTTAATCACTTTAATAATAAAAAAATATTGCAAGATGTTTACTAGTATATACTTTAGTTTTGGGAGGAATTATTATGCTACAAGAACTTAAAAAGTTGCAAAGCGGAACGGATATAAGAGGGATAGCAACTGAATATAATGGAATTAAAAACCTTACACCAGATTTAGTAAGAGCCTTAGGAAATGGATTTTTGGAATGGCTCAAAAATAATAAAAATATAGATAAAGGTAGTATAAAAATAGCTGTTGGTATAGATTCAAGATTGTCAGGTCTAGAATTGAAAGAGGCTTTAATTAAAGTTTTTTTAAATTCTGGCTTCAGAATCTATGATTGTGGAATGTGTACAACTCCTGCCATGTTTATGACAACTATTTTAGAAGACTATTCCTGTGATGGAGCTATAATGATAACAGCAAGCCATCTTCCATATTATTATAATGGATTAAAATTTTTTACTAAGGAAGGTGGATGTGAAAAAGAAGATATTGTAGAAATAATAGAATATTCCTGCTTAGAAGGAAAGAGTTGTGCTGGTGGATCAGTAGAAAATGTTGACTTTATAGATGTTTACTCAAATATATTAGTCAATAAAATAAGGAAAAGCGTAAATTCGGAAATAAATTATGAATTTCCTCTAGAAGGAAAGAAAATAATTGTAGATGCAGGAAATGGAGCAGGAGGATTTTTTGCACATAAAGTTTTAGCGAAGCTTGGAGCTGATATAGAAGGAAGTCAGTTCACAGAACCTGATGGAAATTTTCCTAATCATATACCAAACCCAGAAAACAAAGAGGCCATGGAATCTATAAAAAAGGCAGTTCTTCAAAATAAAGCAGATTTAGGAATAATTTTTGATACAGATGTAGATAGGGCAGCAGTGGTAAGCAGTGATGGAACGGAGATAAATAAGAATGCACTTATAGCATTAATATCTGCTATAGTACTAGAGGAAACGCCAAGTTCCACTATTGTTACAGACTCAGTAACTTCAGCAGGGCTTGCTGAATTTATAACAAACTTAGGGGGAATTCATCATAGATTTAAAAGAGGATATAAAAATGTTATAAATGAAGCTAAGAGATTAAATGAAAAAGGTTCTGAGAGCAACTTAGCGATAGAAACATCTGGACATGCTGCGCTGAAAGAAAATTATTTTTTAGATGACGGTGCATATTTAGTTGCTAAAATATTAATAAAAATGGCTAAGCTAAAAGAAGAGGGAAAAGACATTTCTAGCCTTATAGAAAATCTTAAATATCCAAAAGAAAGCAGAGATATAAGAATAAATATAAAAAGAGCAGATTTTAGAACATATGGAGAAATGATAATTGAAGGTTTAAAAAAATACGTAGAACAAATAGAAGGCTGGACAATTGAACCACAAAATTATGAAGGAGTAAGGATAAACTGTAATAAAAAAAGCGGTGATGGATGGCTTTTGTTAAGATTATCATTACATGAACCTGTACTGGCATTAAATGTAGAGTCAGATTCGGACAATGGAACAAATGTGATGTTGGAAAAATTAATTCTTTTTTTAAAGAAATATGAAGAACTAGAGGATATATCAAAACAAATACCATAAAAGCATTTTCATAGTAGTATTAATTCTGTATATAATTATATATTAGCCGTGTAAAATATAGCATGAGTCAGGTGTAAAATGTGAAAATACTTTATACCTGATTCTTTTTATGTGAGATATATATTTGCCTTATTATTCATTTTTATATGCCCTATAATATAAAATAGATATATAATTAAATATAATAGAAAAATAATTAGGAGAATATAATGAATTATGTATATATTTTAGAATGTGCCGATGGTACACTCTATACAGGATGGACAAATAATTTAGAAAAACGAGTTGAAATGCATTCAAAGGGAATTGGAGCAAAGTATACTAGAGGAAGAGGCCCAGTTAAGCTGATTTATCATGAGATATTTGAGAATAAAAATGATGCAATGAAAAGAGAATATGCAATAAAAAGATTAACTAGGAAAGAAAAATTAAAATTGATAAGTTGTTACTATAGTAAGAAAGTGTAATGACCTCTAAAAAAGTAAAAAAATTACTTGTAAAAGTTTTCTTATACTGTTATACTGTAAATATAATACAAAATACCCAAGTGGAGGTTCGGCAATAGTCTAAATAACATGAAATGTTATAAGACTAAATTTTTTAGCAGCTTTCGCAAACGCTTGCATAAATAAAATCTTTAATTATGTGATAAATATCATATATCTAAAATTAATATTTTAGGCATATGTTATATTAATATATCATTTAAGGCTTTGGAAAAATCAAAAAATTAAATGAATTCTAATGGAGGGTATTCACATGAAAACAAAAAAGTTATTATCAGGAATTTTGACTTCTGCATTATTAGTGGGGACTATGGCAGGATGTGGACAAGCATCGACTACTACAAGTACACAAAATTCTAGTGATTCTGGAGGTGAAAAGACAGTCAGAGTTTATCAACTAAAGGTTGAAATCAATGATCAGCTTCAAGAACTTGCTAAAGAATATGAGAAAGAAAAAGGTGTAAAAGTTGAAGTTACTTCAGTTGGTGGAGGAGCTGATTATGGTGCATCTTTAAAGGCAGAGTTTCAAAAAGGAACTGAACCTGATATATTCATGATTCAGGGTGCTGGGGATTACGAAACTTGGAAACATAAAATTGATGATTTAAGTTCAGAAGAATGGGTGAACAATGCTGTTAAAGGAACTTTAGATACAGTAACTATTGATGGAAAAGTTTATGGTATGCCAGCTGCTACAGAAGGTTATGGATTATTATATAACAAAGAAATCTTGGACAAGGCTGGTATCGATCCCAAGTCTATAGATACTTTTGATAAATTAAAAGCAGCCTTTGAAAAATTAGATAGTGAAAAAGCTGAATTAGGTATTGATAATGTTGTATCTTATACAACAAAAGAATTCTGGGTTACAGGAAATCATACATTTAATATACCACTCGCAACTCAAGATAATCCGACTCAATTTACTAAGGATTACCTTGCAGGTAAAGCTGATATAGTTAATAATAAGCAATTTAATGATTGGATGAATTTAGTTGAATTACTTTGTAAATATGGTGGTGGAAAGAATTTAGACACCATAGATTATAGTACTCAAGTTGGTAATTTCGCTCTTGGAAAAACTGCATTTATACATCAAGGTAACTGGATTGCTTCAGATTTAAAGAACTTAGATGCTAAATTTGATATGGGATTTGTTCCACTTGCAATAAATGATGATCCAAAGATGAGTGGATCTATTCCAGTAGGAGTTCCAATGTACTGGGTAGTTAATAAAGATTCTAAGGTTAATAAGGAAGCTAGAGAATTTTTAGATTGGATGGTTAGCAGTCAAGCTGGTCAAGAATCATTAGTTAAGGATATGGACATGATTCCTGCATTTACAAACTTTACAGTTCAAAGTGATAATCCATTGAACAAATCAATAAATGAATATAATAAAGCAGGAAAAACTCTTCCTTGGGCATTTACTAATCTACCAGATGGATTTAACAAGAATAGTTTAGCACCTTTATTCTCTAAGTTTATTAATACTGATATGGGAGAGCAGGCTAAGAAAGATATGTTGCAAGGAATTCAAGATGCAACAAAAGCTAAATAGCACTAGATAAAATTCTATTCATGAGGGGATATATCTTCTCATGAATTTTTTAAAATATTTTAGGATGAAGTTCCAAAAGTTATTATGAAAGGAGAGTAAGAGAATGAGTAAAAAATTAAAAGATAGCAAAGACTTTTGGATTTTTGTAGGGCCAGCCTTATTTGCAATAACAGTAGTGGTAATAATACCTTTTATAATTGGGATATATTATACATTTACAAATTGGAATGGTGCTAACCCACAATATGATTTTGTAGGAATAAAGAACTACATTAATCTTCCAAAGGATACACAATTTATTTACTCTTTAAAAATAACGGTTCTATATACAATAGCCAGCGTAATAACTATTAATTTAGTTGGGTTTGGACTAGCATATGCAGTTACGAGGAAATTAAAAACCAGCAGTTTCTTAAGAACTGGATTTTTTATGCCAAATTTAATTGGAGGATTAATTTTAGGATTCATATGGCAATTCATGTTTAATTCCGTATTCACATCAATAGGAAAAACTTTAGGTTCCCAAATACTTGGAACATCACTTTTGCAGCAGCCAACTACAGCGATGCTTGCAATGCTAATAGTTTCAACATGGCAGTATGCTGGGTATATAATGGTTATTTATGTAGCAGCCCTTGAAAATGTTCCTACGGATCTAATAGAAGCAGCGCATATTGATGGAGCTAATGGATGGCATACATTTAAAAATATAACAATACCGATGGTAAGACAAGCAATAACAATTTGCTTATTTTTAACTTTAGCAAATTCATTTAAGTTGTTTGACTTAAATTTCTCTCTTACACCTGTAAAAACAACTGAAATGTTAGCACTAAACATATATAATGAAGCATTTATAGTAAATAATATGGGGATAGGACAAGCTAAAGCTATTGTATTTTTTATACTTGTAACTACTATTTCTTTAACTCAAGTTTACTTTAATAAGAAGAAGGAGGTAGAAGTATAATGGAAACAAGTAAAGTTGTTAATGATACAGAGAAAACTAAATCAAGCAAAAAATTGAAGACATTAGGCAGCTACACTGGCAAGTTAAAAATATTAGAAGTGTTTGCATGGTTGCTATTAGTAGTATATATGACACCATTTTATTTGATGATAATAAATTCATTTAAATCAAGAAGAGAAATATTTTCTAATACTACAGGATTACCAGAGACGTGGAATTTTAAGAATTATCTAGATGCTATGGATAAAATGCATGTAATAAGTGCATTTGCTAATTCTATTATAATAACCGTTGGAAGTGTAGTATTAATACTTCTATTTTCATCAATGGCAGCATGGGTATTGGTGCGTGACCAGTCAAAAAAGAGCAAGATAATATTTTATATATTTACTTCAGGAATGATTGTTCCATTCCAAGCAGTAATGTTACCACTTGTAAAATGGATGGGATTAATCCATTTTGGACCATTTCAAATGCTAGGAACACACTATGGGCTCATATTTATGTACATAGGATTCGGTGTTAGTATGAGCATATTTTTGTATCATGGATTTATTAAAGGAATCCCTAAAGAAGTGGAAGAGGCCGCAATTATAGATGGATGTAGCAAATGGCAGACGTATGTAAAAGTTTTGCTGCCATTATTAAAACCAACTACCGTTACAGTAGCAGTATTAAATAGTATTTGGATATGGAACGATTTTTTGTTACCTTTTTTAACTATAAACGGGAAAATAAATACTATACCACTAGCTATGAATAATTTCTTTGGAGCATTTTCAAAACAATGGGAATTAGCTATGGCCGCATTAATCATGGCCATAATTCCAATAATAATATTCTATTTCTTTGTTCAAAAGCAGATTATAGCAGGAATTGTTCAAGGTTCAATAAAATAGTTTGTTAGAAAATTCCAATAATCATTAAAGATACTAACGGAATATAATACTTATAAATAAAAACTGTGCCTTGATGTTTTATGTAAGCAATTACTAAATACAGTAAATTAAGATGGAAATAATAGTGCAAAACATATTAAAAGCAAGAGGTGGATAATAGGAGGAAGGTATGAACAGAGGTAGTGGAATTATCATGCATATTGCTTCTCTGCCAGGAAAATATGGAATAGGAACCTTTGGTAAAGAAGCATATGAATTCGGAGATTTTCTTAAAAAAGCAGGTCAAAAGTATTGGCAAATACTGCCTCTTGGGCCTACCAGCTTTGGAGATTCTCCATATCAATCTTTTTCAGCGTTTGCTGGAAATCCTTATTTTATTGATTTTGACATTTTAAAAGAAGAAGGATTGCTAAAAGAAGAAGATTATAACTCTATAGATTTTGGAAAGAATTCAGAAGACATAGGTTATGGAACAATATTCACAGAAAAATTTAAGGTGCTAAGAAAAGCATATGAGAATTTTAAATTAAATAAGAGTATGAATTTAAAAGGGTTTGAGGAAAAAGAAGCATATTGGCTCGAGGATTATGCGCTGTATATGGCAGTAAAGAAGGAGTTTAATTTAAAAAGCTGGCAAACATGGGATGAAGATATAAGAGTGAGAGAGTCGGAAGCTATAGATAAATATAGGAATTTATTAAGTGATGAAATAAATTACTGGAAGTTTCTGCAATATGAGTTTTATAAACAATGGACTGAGTTAAAGTCATATGTAAATAAACTAGGTATTGAAATAATAGGAGATATGCCTATATATGTAGCAGAAGATAGTGCAGATGTTTGGGCAAATTCTGAAGCATTTCTTCTTAATAAAAAGACCCTGAAGCCGCTGAAGGTTGCTGGGTGTCCGCCAGACATATTTGCTGCTACAGGCCAATTATGGGGAAATCCTATTTATGATTGGAACTATATGGAGAGGACAGATTATAAATGGTGGATAGATCGCATAAGGCAAAGTTTGAATTTATATGATGTACTCAGAATAGATCACTTTAAGGGTTTTGAATCATATTGGTCAATTCCTTATGGAGATCCAACAGCAGAGAGGGGAGAGTGGGTTAAAGGCCCTGGGAGAAAAGTATTTGATGCAATTAAGGCTGAACTAGGAGAGGTAAATATAATTGCAGAAGATTTGGGGACTTTGACAGAAGAAACTATAGAACTTAGAAATTATACTGGTTTTCCAGGAATGAAAATCCTAACATTTGCATTTGATTCAGATAGTGAAAATCCTTTTTTACCTCACAATTATCAAAGAAATTTTATTGTTTATACAGGAACTCATGATAATGATACAGTTAGAGGCTGGATAGAAACAAGTGCTCCAAAGGAACAAGTTAAAAAGGCAATAGAGTATTTGGGTTTGAATAAAGAAGAAGGCTACAACTGGGGATTTATAAGGGGAGCTTGGAGTAGCACTGCAGATGTAGCAATAGCTCAAATGCAGGATTTTTTGGATTTGGGTAATGAAGCAAGAATTAATTTGCCATCTACTCTTGGGGAGAATTGGCGTTGGAGGGCAAAATCAGGACTATTTACAAATGATTTAGCTGAAAAGATTTATAGAGTTACTAAGATTTATGGAAGACTAAAGAAAAATCTTTAATTAGTTATGAGTTAAAAGTCATAAGTTATGAGTTTTGGAAAAAGATCCATAGGCTTTTCAAAAAAATATATATTTAAAATTCTTACAAGGTAGGATTTCATCTTGAGCCCATAACTTATAATTGAGTATAGCATGATCTAAGAATCACAAGTAACAAATCAAGTCCTTGAGCTACTCATCCATAAGGTAGAAAATTCATTATTTATGAGAGTATTATACTAATTAATGTATTATTTGTAACATTATATTAAATATGCTAATATTAAAATTATTAAGATAGAATAGGGGAGAATTATGAAGGTTACGATTAAGGAAGTAGCAAAGGAAGCAAATGTATCTCCATCGACTGTATCAAGGGTTGTATCAGATAGTTCACAAATAAGTGAGGAGACTAAAGAGAAGGTTAGAGATGCAATAAATAGATTAAAATATAAGCCAAATGCAATTGCTAGAAGCTTAGCTAACAAGAAAAGCAGAATTTTAGGCGTAGTTTTACCAAGTGAAGCTCAAGATTTAATAACCAATACATTTTTCATTCAGGCAATGAAAGGAATGAGCCTTTATGCTCAAAATAAAAAGTATTATATTTCATATGCATTTAGTGAAGATGAAAAATCAGAAATAGAATATATAAATAATTTTATTACAAGCAATTTAGTTGATGGTATATGTTTATTGAGAGCAAGAGCAGATGATAAGTGCATTAAATACCTTAAAGATGCTGAGTTTCCATTTGTGGTAATAGGAAGACCAGAAGAATCAGAAGGCTTACTATGGGTGGATAATGATAATTTTCAGGCGACGTATAATTTAGTAAATGAATTAATAAAAAAAGGACATAAGTCTATTGCCTTTCTTGGAGCTAAGAAAGAGTGGAATGTGACAAAAGATAGATATAAAGGATTTAAAGCTGCATGTGAAGTTAATGGCATTAAAATTCAAAATAAAAGCGTAGTAATGGCTAATGATTTCAATGAGCAAGAGGGTAGAAATGGAACTATAAAATTATTAAAAAATATGATTCCGACAGCTATAATAGTAGAAGATGATGTACTAGCATTTGGGACACTTAAAGTTCTTAAGGAAAGAAAAATTGAAAATATTGATGTGGTGGGATTTAACAATAGTCCCTTAGCTGAGTTTCAAACACCTCCATTATCATCGGTAGATATTAATGCTTCGGAACTTGGGTATTATGCTGCAAAGATTCTAATTGATTTTTTAGAGAATAACGAAACATCAACGAATCATTATATTATTGAGTCTAAACTTATAAGAAGATCATCATTTTAAATTACATATAAATGTAAGCTTATGGTATTCATTGACAAGAATAGCGCAATCGATTGCAATAAGTGGATGTATAAATAAAAAATATTTGCCATAGTTCAAAATAATACATCAACTTATGGAAGTGGGACGTATAATATGTTAGTATTTGCATAAAGATAACTCAAAGCTAAAAATTTGGGGGATAATATTATGAGGAAAAGAAGTGAAAGATATAGAAAGAAGAATTATTTAATAAATGCTATATTAATTTGTTTAAGTGTATTAATCATAAGCGGAGTAGGATACTATTTGAAGATGCAAAGAGTTAAAAGTAATGATTCCCATGTTGAAATCGATGATGAGATTACTAATTTAACAGAAGAAAATATTAAAGAAGAGCCAATAAAAAAGGAGATTACAATTTCTTTTGCTGGAGATTTTACATTAGGGACAGATTCTAAATTTGCATATGATGGAAGCTTACCAGCTGCATTTATAAATAGTGGGAAAGATTATTCGTATTTTATGCAAAATGTATCTTCTGTATTTAGTAAGGACGATTATACCTTAGTAAATTTAGAAACTACACTTACAGATTCTAATATTAAGACTATTAAACAAGGAGAAGTATATTATAATTTTAAGGGGCCTAAAGAGTATGCTAAGATTCTTACAAATGGTTATATAGATGGTGTTACAATAGCTAATAATCATATTTATGATTATGGCAGTCAAGGGATAAATGATACTATAAATACATTAAAAGAAAATAATATTGATATTTGTGGAGAGGGTTATAAAATTTTAAGAGACATAAAAGGTGTTAAATTTGGTTTTATAGGCTATACTGGCTGGCAGTATTCAGATGAATTAAAAGCAAAAATTGTTAATGATATTAATGAATTGCGAGCTAAAGGGGCAACGGTAATTATTCCATATTTTCATTGGGGAATTGAAAGGGTATATGAGCCAGATGATGTTCAACAAAAGTTAGCCAGATTTTCTATTGATAGTGGTGCAGATGCTGTTATAGGTTCACATCCTCATGTGATTCAAAGCATGGAAAATTATAAGGGGAGGCTTATAGCATATTCAATGGGGAATTTCTGCTTTGGTGGAAATTCAAATCCATCGGATAAAAGAACATTTATACTTCAACTTAAGGCTAATGTAGAGAATGATAGATTAATAAACTTCGAGTATAAAGTTATTCCAGCCATGATTTCTTCAAGAAATGATAAAAATGATTATATCCCAACTTTAGCAACTGGTGAAAATAGAACAGACATATTAGAAACGTTAAATAAGTTATCGCCAAGTCTAAATGATGGCATCAAGGATGATTTTTTTTACATAAAATAAGAGATTAATAAATAGTAAAGTAATTACAGAGGACTATCTTAAAATAAACAAAATTTATTTTAAGATAGTCCTCTGTAATTTAAGAAAAATTTAATGTTTTGTTAAGGCTTATATTAGATTGGCAATGATATACTAAAGGCATCGCATGGAAATTATATACAAGCATTATGTGATGAAAGATAAGGGTAAAATACATGAATTGTAAGTAAAAGGAATTAAGCTTCCTATTAATTATTATTCATGGAGTAAAAGTCTGGGGGAAGTAAAGGATGCCAAAGTTAGATATTAAAAATTTAAGGCCTAAAGGTATTAGCCTTAAAGGATTAAAGCTCAAAAAGAAACCAAGTAAAAAAATAGTAGTGTTAAGTACAATATTTGTAATAGTTGTAGCTATAGTAATATGGAAATTTGTTATACCTAAACCAGCAGTAGCTATTAAATGTACGGCTTTATCAAAAGGAGAAGTGATAAATAGTGTAAGTGTTTTAGGAGAAATAAAGAGTCAGGATTCCACTAATATATATAGTACAATGAATAACTCAATTAAAGAGGTAAAAGTCAAAGAAGGAGATAAGGTTAAAGCAGGGGATGTATTAGCAATATTAGATTCAGCAGATTTAGAGAAGGATATTGAACAGTCAATAGCAGCAGCGGATGCGGAAGAAGCTAGTGATAAAACACAAACGGATACTACGCAAAAAACTTATGAGGAAGAGTTATACTTACATGATAATAACTTGAATTCGGATGTAAAAGATGCAGAAGAGGCTTTAAATGTTGCAAAGATTAATCTTGATGATAAAAAAAAGACATATGAAAAGAATGAGACATTATTTAATTCAGGAGCAATTACAGAAAGTGATTTTGATAAAGCAAAAATAGATTTCGATACTGCAAATTCAGAGTATGAAAAAGCAAAAGTAGCGCTAGAAAGTACTAAAACCAAAGCAGACGAAGCGTTAAACACCGCTAAAGGTAATTATGAAACAGCGCAGGCTAAAGGCAGCGATAGAAGTAAACGCATTGGAATTGAAAAGCAGCAGCAGCAATTAGAAGCATGTACAATTAAAGCAACTACTGATGGAACCGTTACAAGAGTGGATGCTGTTGTAGGAAATTCAGGGAATGGAATACTATTTGAAATCGAAGATCTAGATAATACAGAAATAACAGTTCCTATTAAGGAAGTTGATATAGCAAATGTAAAGGCTGGACAAAGAGTAGAAATAAAAACAGATGCAACAGGAGAGGAAGTTATTCCAGGAGAAGTGATAAGTGTTAGTCCGGTAGCACAAAAAGGAAGTATACCTCAAACTCAGAATAAAGCTGATTCTCAAAGTGATCAAACAAGTTCTGATGGAGATTTTGAAGCAAAAGTTAAAATAGACGATGCAAATGAAAATATAAAGGTTGGAATGAGTGCAAGGGTAAACATTATTACGAGTGAAAAATCTGATATTTATGCAGTTTCATCAGAAAGTATAGTTGAAAAGAATGGCAACAAAAGTATATATATAGCAGAAAAAAGCGGTAAAAAACCAAATGAGTATATAGTTAGGGAAGTACCAATAAATATAGGGCTTGAATCTGATTTTAATGTAGAAATTTCAGGTGATGGAATTATGGATGGAGTTATGGTAATCAATGATCCTACGGTCTGCAAGGTCGGGGAGAAAGTACGAATAGATTAGAGGTGAGTATATTGGGTGAAAGTATAATAGAGATGAAAAATATTGTGAAAAGTTTTTATGTTAATACTCCTAATCAGTTAAATATTCTTAAAAACATTGATATAACAATAAATAAGGGTGAGTTCGTAGCTATTGTAGGTGCATCAGGCTCTGGAAAAAGTACCTTAATGAATATTATAGGGGCACTTGATAGGCCAACCTCTGGGACTTATATTTTAGATGGCACAAATGTTAATGAAAAAACAGATAATGGTTTATCAGAGGTTAGAAATAGGCAAATAGGTTTTGTGTTTCAGACTTATAACTTAATACCAAGAAGTTCAGCATTAAAAAATGTTGAATTACCAATGCTTTATTATGGAATGAATAAGCGTGAGAGATGTGATCGGGCAGAAATGCTCTTAGAACTTGTGGGGATGAAAGATAGAATGAAGCATCTTCCAAATGAATTATCTGGAGGACAAAAACAAAGGGTTGCAATTGCACGTGCTTTAGCTAATGATCCAAGTATCATATTAGCAGATGAACCCACAGGCGCTCTTGATTCAGCAACAGGAAGATTAGTTATGGACTTATTTCATAAGGTTCATGAAGTTGAAGGAAAGACAATAGTATTTATAACACATAACTATGAACTTGCAGAAGAAACAGAAAGGATTATAACATTAAGGGATGGAAAGATAGTATCAGAAAGACATAATGATAAGTATATTAAGAGATTTCCAAATGGTGAAGAGATATGTTCATAAAAGAGAATATACTGCTTGCAATAGCAGGAATAAAATCAAGTAAAATGCGTTCTTTATTAACTATGCTTGGAATAATAATAGGAATATCCGCTGTTATAGGTATTGTTTCTATTGGAAGTGCAATCACTGCTAAGGTATCAGGAGAACTAGATAAGTTAGGTGCTAATAATATGCAGGTTTATGTAAGGGAAAAAAGTATAGACGGTTCTAGTCAAGGTGATTCAAGTAAGAGACCTGATGATAGTGATCTTGTATCTTTAGATCAAATAAATGCACTTCATGATGCATTCTTTGATAGAATAAGCAGTATAAGTATATCGGCCCAAGAAGGAAGCGGGAAAGTAAAGGATGGATATCTATATGCGAATGTAACAACTGTTGGAGTAAACGATGGTTTTAAGGATGTAAATAATATAAAGATGCTTAGTGGAAGATTCATCTCAGATAAAGATGTTAAAGGAATAAAAAAGTGTGCTGTAGTTTCTGAAAAGCTTGTTAATAATATATTTAAGGGAAAGTCAGATCCTTTAGGTAAAGAAATTAAGGTTTATATACAAGATGATATTGAAACATATGTTATTGTTGGAGTGTACAAGTATGAACCGCCATCATTTTTAGAGGGAGGTGGATCTACAGCAACGGAAAAAGATATACAGACAGATGTATATATTCCTGTAACAACGGCCAAGGTTAATCAAACAAATAAAAATTATTCTTATTTTATGATTAAACCTAGTCCTAATGCTGATTCAGATAAACTAGTTAAAGATATAAAGAAATACACGGATAAATTGTATAAGAGTAATAAATATTGGGAGTTACAAGTTTCAAATCTTAAAAATGAGGCGGAATCAATTACTTCAGTACTAGGTATGATATCTATGGGAATATCTGTAATTGCAGCCATAGCATTACTTGTAGGTGGGATAGGAGTAATGAATATAATGCTTGTATCAGTTACGGAGAGAACAAGAGAAATAGGAACAAGAAAAGCTCTTGGTGCAAAAAGCAGCCACATAAAAATGCAGTTTATAACTGAATCGGTTATAATATGTTCAATAGGTGGTGCAATAGGAATAGTACTTGGAATCAGTATGGGGATAATTGCTTGTATAGTATTAAATTCACCAATATCAATATCAATTCCAACTATTTTAATAAGTTTCACATTTTCAATGGCAATTGGTGTATTTTTTGGATATTATCCAGCTAAAAAGGCAGCTAGTCTTGATCCAATTGAAGCTTTAAGATATGAATAAATAATATACAGTTAAGTTAAAATATATTGTAAGAATGAAAGTGAATTTAGTATGGTTATTAGTTAAGTGTATGCAGATATATAAAATGTAGAAAACTAACTGCAACATATATACTTTTTATTAGAGAAGGAAAATAAGTATATAAAGTCATAAGAATATAGTAATCTAAAACAAAGCTAAAAACTAAAATATATAGTTTTTAGCTTTATTTTTTTAATATTATGAAATTAAGAGGAACAATTAGAAAGAAAATAATACTATATGAAGAATAAACTAGGATTTAACCTAAAATTAATGAGGAAATAATATTCGTTAAATAAAATGATTATATGAATTAATAAGAAAGCGACTTTACAAAAAAATTATAGAATGGGGTAAGATTAATATGAATTTTAATAAAAAGATTATACCATTAGTTTTAGCGACTACTGTAACTCAAAGTTTAATGCCTATGGCATCTTTTGCGGATGATAATTTGACTCCTAATCCAAGTACATATGGATATTATGTAGATAATTATAAAAATAATATTAAAGCGAATATGACACCAGAAAGTAACCCATCCATTGGGGTATTGTCTCAATTTCTTAAAATATATGATCCAAGTAATGGGAATGTTTTAGATGATGATGTTCAACAACATAATATTAATATGGACATTGAACTTACAAGTGGAAATACAACAGCAGCAGCAGTTTCAACAACTGGTCCATTAGCACAGGTTTTCTTTGATGACCGTAGAAATCAGAATTATAGCGTTATTGATGGTCTTGGAAATTATACAGATGTATTTAAAAGATTATCTAATGCGCAAACTTCAGTTACAACTGTAGGAGAAGCAGCTTTAACAAATGTAGTAAAGAATGATGATGATGCGGGATGTACTTGGGCAGATGATAATTCCCAGCTTGGCAACATGGTTAAATTAGTGGAGGCTTTGCGTGCTACTTGTGCAAGCACATCACAAGCTAAAAATTATTATAACTATAATCGTCCGTATAAATGGAGTTCAGACGTGAAATTTCTTCCAACACTACTTCCTGAACAAAGTACAGATGGAGGTTTCCCAAGCGGACATACAAATGCTGCATACATATCAGCAATAGGATTAGCATATGCTTTTCCAGAACGTTTTCAAGAAATGCTTACACGTGCTTCTGAGCTTGGAAATAACAGAATTATTGCAGGGATGCATTCACCATTAGATGTAATAGGAGGACGTATGACAGGAACTGCACTTTCAGCGGCAGCACTTAATGACCCAGCTAATGCAGCTATAAAAGCGGCTGCTTATAATGATGGGCAGACTAAACTCCTACCACAACAGGGGACAGCAACAGATAGATTCGATGATTATAAGCAGAATAAGAAAGATTATATTGATAGATTAACTTATGGTTTTACTCAAATTGGGGATACAACTAAGCCAATGGTAGTGCCAAAGGGAGCAGAAGTGCTTTTAGAAACTCGTCTTCCATATCTTGATGCAAATCAAAGACGCGATGTTCTATATACAACTGGTTTAGAATCTGGTTACCCATTATTAGATGATGCAGAAGGCTGGGGAAGACTTAATCTTTTTGCAGCAGCTGATGGATATGGTGCTTTTAATAGTGCTGTTACAGTAAATATGGATGCGTCTAAAGGTGGATTTAATGCTTCAGATAACTGGCGTAATGACATTTCAGGAAGCGGTTCATTAACAAAGGCAGGAACAGGAAGCTTGAAATTAGGCGGAGACAATACTTATAGCGGTGGAACAGAAATTCAAGGAGGAACTCTTGAAGCAGATTCAGCTACAGCTTTAGGAGCAGGGAGTGTTTCAAATGAAGGCGGTACACTTGCTGAAGAGGTAGATGGAGCAGTAAATATTAAAAGTGACTATAAACAAGAACAAAACAGTACACTTGAACTTTCTATTGGAAGCAAGGATGATATATTTGAGATTGGTGGCAATGCAACCTTTAATGGAAAATTAAAACTGGATTTTAATAACAATTATATACCTGCTAATGGTACGGCTATAATAACATTTAATAGTAATAGTACAAATAGCAGATTTTCTTCAATTGAAACAACTGGTTTACCAGATAATTATTCAGTAACTGTTACTTATGATAACAATGATGTTAAGTTATTAATAGGAACTACTGGTTCTTCTTCAGGATCACATCATCATTCATCAAGCTCATCAAGTGATAGTGCGAGCACAAGTACAACTACAAGTTCAGATACAACTACATCTGATAAGGGAACCAATACCGGTGCACCGGATAAAACTGCAAATGCGGCTGAAAGTGGTTGGCAGGAAAAAAATGGTGCTTGGTATAATTTATCAAAAGAAGGAACAACAAATACTGGCTGGTTTAAAGATGGAGATGGAAAATGGTATTACTTAGATAAGTCAGGAGCAATGCAAACAGGATGGGTTAATGGCACTGATGGAAACTGGTATTACTTAGATAAATCAGGGGCAATGCAAACAGGATGGGTTAATAGTACAGATGGAAACTGGTATTATTTAAATGGATCAGGAGTTATGGCAACTGGATGGTTTAAAGATACAGATGGAAACTGGTATTACCTAAACGAATCAGGAGCTATGGAACATGATAAATATATTGATGGATATTATGTTGGTTCCAATGGAGCTTGGGTAAACTAAAAGGATCTCAAAGTTTTACCTAATTTAAATAAGCAACATATTGTATAATAATTAATACAATATGTTGTTTATTTTCTGCTGTTAAAATTCATTTTGAGTTCGTTGAATTTTTTTTATTCAATCTATAGATCTATATAAGTTGCGTTAAATATTTTACATTGCATATTTTGTGCTCAGATTCATTTAAACAATAGTGATGTAGTTTTATTATTGCAACATATATATTAAGTTTATATATGTTGCAGTAATAAGAACATAAAATCGATAAGTTTACTGATATTTATTGACAAGAATTTTTTATAAGGTATAATTAATATTAATAAAAGAATATTTATATAAGTTAATCTTATTAAGAGCGGTGGAGGGACTGGCCCTTTGAAGCCCGGCAACCTGAGAAAATTTTTAAAATGAATTTTTTCGTTGGTGCTAAATCCTGCAAGAGAATATCTTGAAAAATGAGAGGAATTAAGTCTTATTAGAACTTATGACTATGCAGTCACTTCTTGTTTGAGAAGTGACTTTTTTTATTACTATAAAATAATAAAAATATTATTAGCTGATAAGTTATAACTTATAAATAAATATTAAATAATAACTAATAAAGCATTAAGTAAGATATAAATTTAAGGAGGCAAGAAAATGGCACTAAAAAAATCTTTTGAAACAATTGCAGTAAGTGGGGTATCAGGTGGGGACAAAGTTACCGGAGCAATAAGTTTTCCAATATATCAGTCAGCTACATTTAAGCATCATGGACTCAATAATAGTACAGGATATGATTATTCAAGAGCTCAAAATCCAACACGCGAAGAAGCTGAAAAAACACTAGCTGTTTTAGAAGGTGGGGAAGCAGCAATAGGATTTTCGTCAGGAGTTGCAGCGGTTAATGCCTGTATACACTTATTTAAATCTGGGGATCATATAATTTTATCTGATGACTTATATGGAGGTACATATAGGTTGTTTGATGACATTTATAGAGATTTTGGGATAACAGTAACTTTTGTTGATACAACAAACATTAATTATATATTAGACTCTATAAGAGAAAACACAAAAGCTGTTTTTATAGAAACTCCTTCTAATCCAATGATGAAGGTGACAGACATAGAAGCAGTAGCAGAAATAACTAAGGAAAAAAATCTACTATTAATTGTGGACAATACTTTTTTAACGCCTTATTATCAAAAGCCATTAGAATTAGGTGCTGATTTAGTAATTCACAGTGGAACAAAATTTTTGGGTGGACACCATGATTTACTAGCAGGATTTATAGTTGGAAATGATGAAGAAATTTTACAAAAGCTTAGAAAGATTCACATGTCAACAGGAGGAACATTATCTCCATTTGATTCATGGTTGGTCTTAAGAGGATTAAAGACATTACATATAAGATTAGATAGATCTCAAGAAAATGCAATAAAGATAGCAAAATTTTTAGAGAAAAGTTCTAAAGTAGAAAAAGTTTATTATGTTGGTTTAGAGAGTTCAGAAGGATATGAGATAAATAAGAAACAATCAACAGGTTTTGGAGCAACACTATCTTTTAGAGTCAAGGACAAAGCATTAGTTCCTAAAATCCTAGAGGGTGTTAAAGTCATAAGATTTGCAGAAAGTTTAGGAGGAGTGGAAACCCTAATAACATATCCATTTACTCAAACTCATTCAGAGATTCCAGAAAAAATCAAGCAAAGGTTAGGTGTAGATGAATATCTATTGAGATTATCAGTAGGAATAGAAAATATTAATGACTTAATAGGTGACTTAGACAACGCGATTAACTAAGTTCAGAGTTAAGAATTAAGAGTTTAGAAAGAAAAGCTGACGGCTTTTTAAAAATATAATTTTAAAATTTAAAGAATTTACGTAGCAAATTAATCAATAATTGTTAACTGTTAATTGCTAACTGTTAACTAAATAAGAGGGGTGTAATTATGAATTTTGGAACTAAGTTAATACATGCAAGTGGAGATATAGACCCTACAACAGGGTCTGTAAGTACTCCAATATATCAAACATCAACATTTCATCAATTTGATATAGAGAACTTCGGAAAATATGATTATGCAAGGTCAGGAAACCCAACAAGAGATGTAGTAGAAAAATTAATAGCAGAACTCGAGGGGGGAGAGTGTGGCTTTGCATTTGCTTCAGGAATGGCAGCAATTTGTTCTGTGTTATCAATATTTTCAGCAGGAGATCACATTATAATTTGTGGAGATGTTTATGGGGGAACTTATAGAGCAGCTACAAAATTATTTTCAAGATTTAATATTGACTTTACATTTGTAGATGCATCAAATGTTAAAGAAATAGAAAAGGCTTTTAAACAAAATACAAAAGGACTTTATTTAGAAACTCCATCAAATCCGTTGTTAAAGGTTACAGATCTAAGGGCTGCTAGCAAATTAGCTAGAGAGAATAATGCAATTACAATAGTAGATAACACTTTCATGTCACCATATCTTCAAAGGCCATTAGAATTAGGAGCGGATATAGTTCTTCATAGTGCGACTAAATTTTTAGGTGGACATAGTGATGTAATTGCAGGCCTTGTTGTAACTAAGACGAAAGAGCTTGGAGATAGAATTTATCAAATACAAAACACTTTTGGAGCTGTACTTGGGCCTCAAGATTCATGGCTTCTTGTTAGAGGAATTAAAACCTTAAAGGTTAGACTAGATGCACTTCAAAAAAGTGCTCAAAAATTGGCTGAATGGCTTGAGACAAGAGAAGAAGTGGAAAAAGTATATTATCTTGGATTATCTTCTATGGAAGGAAGAGAATTGCATTTAGAACAAGCATATGGCGCTGGCGCAGTCTTATCCTTTAAGTTTAAAACTTTTGAAAGGACTAAAACATTTTTAAATAATGTTAAGAATGTAGCCGTAGCAGTTAGTTTAGGAAGTGTAGAAACTATAGTGTCATATCCTGCTAAAATGAGCCATGCATCGATTCCAAAAGAAGAAAGAGAAGAACTTGGAATTACAGATACATTAATAAGAGTATCTGTAGGATTAGAAGATATAGATGATTTAATTGAATCATTTAGAGAAGCTATGGAGAAGTAATCGTGATTGTTAAAATAATGTATTAATATGAAATTTTGTATTTAAATAATTGCGAGTGGCACAAATGTCAAAGAGCCTAATAGATACTTTTTATCTATTAGGTATTTTTTATTGTTGAAAAAAACATAATAAAAATGTGAATTATCAATGGTTATACTCAAACTTTAAATTTGTCATTGAAAACGTAGCACAATTTTGAAGTTGTTTAAATTGAAAAGGTATTCACGATAGTTTAAGATGATAAATGAAAGAACTAATACTAAAATAATTTATTGAATAAATAGGAGGTTTTATTATGGAAACTGTTAATACAGGGGAAAAAACATCTCTAAAAGGAAAAGTACAGAGACTAGGCAGCTTCTTAAGTGGTATGGTATTACCTAATATCGGTGCATTTATTGCGTGGGGTTTAATTACGGCTTTATTTATTCCAACAGGATGGATGCCAAATGCATATTTAGGCAATATGGTAGATCCTATGATAAAATATTTATTACCATTACTTATAGGATATACAGGTGGTAAAATCGTATATGATCATAGAGGTGGAGTTGTTGGTGCAATAGCAACAATAGGTGTTGTAATCGGTGCTTCTATACCAATGTTCTTAGGGGCAATGATTATGGGACCATTTGGTGGTTATGTAATTAAAAAAGTGGATCAATTCTTTGAAGGAAAAGTTCCAACAGGCTTTGAAATGTTAGTTAATAACTTTTCAGCTGGAATCTTTGGAGGAATCTTAGCACTTTTAAGTTTTACTTGTATTGAACCAGTAGTTCAAGGTTTTTCAAACGCATTAGGTAGTTTAGCTACAATAGTTACAAACATGGGATTATTACCTTTAATAGATATATTCATTGAACCAGCAAAGGTATTATTCTTAAACAATGCAATTAATCATGGAATATTGACTCCGCTTGGAGTACAACAAGCACAAGAAGTAGGTAAATCAGTATTCTTCTTACTTGAAGCAAATCCAGGCCCAGGTCTTGGTATACTTTTAGCTTATACATTCTATGGTAAAGGAAATGCAAAACAATCAGCTCCAGGAGCTATAATCATTCACTTCCTTGGAGGAATACATGAAATATACTTCCCATATATCTTAATGAAACCAATATTAATATTAGCAGCAATAGCTGGAGGAATTTGTGCAGACTTAACTTTTGTATTAACTCATGCAGGACTTTCTGCAGCAGCTTCACCAGGAAGTATATTTGCAGTATTGGCTATGACACCAAAAGGTGGATATGCATCTGTTTTATCAGGAGTTGCTGTAGGTGCAATTGTATCTTTCTTAGTTGGATCAATAATTCTTAAAGCATCAAAGGATAATGGAGAAGATATTGATGAAGCTCAATCTAAGATGAAAGAAATGAAAGCAGAAAGTAAGGGCGCAAAAGCTCAAGAAACAGTTGTTAATGTATCAAAAGCTGATGTTAAATTAATAGTTTTTGCTTGTGACGCAGGTATGGGATCTTCTGCAATGGGAGAATCTATTCTTAAAAAGGCTCTAAAAGATGCTGGAATTAATGGCATAGAAGTTAAACATTCATCAGTTGATAGCATTCCAAAAGAAGCTAATGTAATATTTACTCAAGAAAACTTAGTTGAAAGAGCAAGAAGCTCAGCATCAGCTGCAGCTAGTATAATTACAGTTAAAAACTTCTTAGATCGTAGTAAATATGATGAGTTTATAAACACATTAAAATAATATAAGTTACAATAAACATGAAATAGCAATAAAGGACAATGAGTTTAATTGTCCTTTATTGTAGTTTATATGAATATATTTAAAAATTTTTTAAAGCGAGACTATTTCTGGTAATTCATAACTAATATATTCATGCAATAATAATTAATTTTGAACTTTAAATTTGTCATTGAAAAGTCACCACAGTTTTGAACTTGTTTAAATTGAAAACGTATTATGCGTAGTATAAGATAATAAGTGAAAGAAGCAATAATATTCAATATTGATAAATAACATATTAAAATTTACATTAAGACAATTAATTCCATAATTAGGAATATGCAAAAAATGCAAATATCCAAAAGAGTGGTAACGTTTACTAAAGATTAATAATGGGTATTAACGATTCTTATTATTAAAATAAAAATAACTAGTTATAATACTTCTTTATTTTAGTATCGTATTTAATCTCAGACAATAGGAAAACCTATTTTTGAAAAGTTCTAAATTATAAGAATTAATGACGATATAATGATAATTCATCTTAAAAGATTTTACATTACTAAAAGATGCGATAACCTAAGAAGTGCATAAAAAATAATAAAGTAAATCGGGTGAAGTATATGAATAATTTAACTCCTAGACAGCAATTTATATTAAGTACAATCTTAAATGAAGGTACTTCTAATATAAAGAGCATCAGTAAAGACCTTGATGTAAGTGAAAGAACCATTTTAAGGGAAATAAATGCTATTAATAAAGAACTTAAAAAAAGTAGTATAGTTATATTTAATGATGAAGATATGAATTTAAGTATTTCTGGTAATAAGGAAAATCTAGAAGAAATCAAAAGCTCTTTAGAGATGATTCCGATTCCTTGGTTATTTAGCAAGGAGCAAAGACAAATCATAATTATGTGTGAACTTTTGGTTAGTAAGGAGCCCTTAAAAGCATCATATTTTTGCCATAAATTTAATGTAGTAATGGGAAGCATAAGTCTAGATATAGATAATATAGAAAAAAGGCTTATTTCAAAGAATCTATGCGTTATCAGAAAGAGAAGTTATGGAATAAGTATTCAGGGATCAGAGTGGAATAAGAGAAATGCCATAGTAGAATTGTTCTTTGATTTTAAACCTTTCGAAGACTTATTAGCATTTCTTTATGATGAAAAAGTCGATCAGTTGGTTAAGGTATTTTTTAATATTATTTTTGGAAATGAAATTATTAATTCAGTAAAGAATGTATTGAAGGATAAAGAATTAGATTATTTTAAAAACAACGATATAAAATACCTAAGTTTATTTATACAAGTACTCCTATCAATAAAAAAGACTCAAAATGGAGAAAGTATATATTTACCGAAGGAAATTAAAACGAATATCTTAGCTGTAGATGAATACAAACGAATACAATATTTGGGCGAGAGCTTAGAGAAGAATAATATATTTATATCAGAGGATGAATTAGTTTATTTATGTTTATATCTGAGTGATTATAAGTATTTGTTTAATAACAAGTATCGTATAGAATCAGATATTGATTATGAGAATATATCGAAAGAAGTCATTGAAGAAGTATCAAAAAAAATGAATGTGGATATTACAGGAGATGATCAATTAGCAAAAGATCTTGCTCAACATTTTAAACAAACCTTTTACATGCTGAACTTGGGGCTGAAAGTAATAAATCCACTTATAAATGAAATAAAAGAAAACTATAGAGACATATATAAGATTATTAATAGTACTTGTAGGCTAATATTTTCAAGATATAATTTTAAAATTCCTCCAGAGGAGGTGGGGTACATAACTATGCACATTGTTGTGGCTATACAAAAACGGCAGGTAATGTCTAAGGATATTAGGGTGCTGGTTGTATGTCCAAGTGGTATAGGTACTTCAAGAATATTATGCAATAAAGTAAAAACTCTCTTTAATGATATAAAAACTATTGATGTGGTGTCTTTGCATGATATAAATAATTTAGTTAAAAGGAACGAATATGATTTGATCTTAGCAACAGTTCCTGTAAGTTTAGAAGCAGATAATATAATTGTAGTTTCACATTTCATGAATGAGGAAGATGTGGAAAAAATCAGTGAGTTTATATCTGAGTTTAAAGCTAATAATGAAAAAGAATTAAAATTATTTGCTGAAGCTCCTGACAATACAGTTACAGATGAGGAATATGAGCTGGCTAATACTATGGTTAAAAATCTTAAAGTAAATAAATGCAATAGTGAAGCTTTCACAGATTTAATAAATTTCATAGTAGAAGATATTCACAAAATAAATATTGGGAAAAATAGAGAAGTTATCAGAAAACTCATTTTTAAACGTGAGGAAAATGGAAATGTAGTTGTTCCAGGAACTAATGTAGCTCTTATACACACTAGAAGTGATGAAATCAGTGAACCATTTGTAGGAGTATATAGAATAAATAAACCTTTAGCTATGAGAAGTATAGGATTTTCAGTAGAGGATGTAGACACGTTTATAGTCATGTTTGCAAGGAATGCTGAAAGTAATTATATACTTAAGATTCTCGGCAAAATAAGTGTTTCATTAATAGAAAAAAAAGAATTTATTGAAGTATTAAAATTTAGCAGCGCGGTGGAGATTAGAGAGTTTCTAATTAACATCATTAATAATGAGGAGGAAGAATAAATGGAAAAAGGAATCTTAGTAAAACAAGGAATAGTATTAAATGTAAGTTCAGAATCTAAGGACAAGGCAATAGAGAGAGTTGGGAAGCTTTTAATAGATGGAGGTTATGTTAAAGAAAATTATATAGAGGGAATGAAAGCTAGAGAAGAGGAAGTAACAACTTACATGGGGAATGGTGTAGCAATTCCACATGGTATGAATGAATATAAGAAGGAAATCCTTGAAACTGGAATAGTTATAGCTCAATACCCAAATGGTGTTGATTTCGGTGAAGGAAATACTGCATATATAGTAATTGGGATAGCTGGAAAAGGCGATGAACATATGGAGATTTTATCAAAGATAGCACTAACAGTTCAATATGAAGAAAATGTTGAGAGACTTAGAAATGCAAAGACTCCAGAAGAAATAATAGAAATTATAGAAGAAGGAGAGATGTAATATGAAAGCAATTCAATTTGGAGCAGGAAACATAGGAAGAGGGTTCATAGGTGCATTACTTTCAAAAGCAGGATATCATGTAGTTTTTGCCGATGTAAATAAAGAAATAATCGACAAAATAAATGTTGATAAAACATATACAATACATGTTATGGATGTAGAATGTGAAGATGTAGTAGTTGAAAATATAAGTGGAGTTATCTCAATAAATGATGAAGTTTTAAATGAAATAAAGGAAGCAGAAATTATAACAACAGCCGTAGGTCTTGTTGTATTACCAAGAATAGCACCAACAATAGCTAAGGGGATACAACTTAGAAAAGAGGCTGGAGTTAAGGCGCCACTAAACATTATTGCATGTGAAAATGCCATAAAGGCAAGTTCTCAATTAAAAGCTGAAGTTGAAAAATGCTTAAATGAAGATGAAAAAGCTTATTTAGAAGAGTTTGTTGGATTCCC
Organism: Clostridium sp. BL-8; assembly: GCF_002006495.1. Classification (NCBI taxonomy): domain Bacteria; kingdom Bacillati; phylum Bacillota; class Clostridia; order Eubacteriales; family Clostridiaceae; genus Clostridium; species Clostridium sp. BL-8. The sequence goes on along the minus strand of NZ_LZZL01000020.1, from coordinate 24,401 downwards.
AGATTGTTCTGTGGATAGAATAGTTCCACCAGTTAAGAGTGAAAATATTTTAGATGTAGTAGTTGAAAAATTCTATGAATGGAATGTTGAAGAGAAAGCATTTAAAGGAACAATTCCATCAATAGAAGGAATGAACTTAGCAGATAATTTAATGGCATATATAGAAAGAAAACTATTCACATTAAATACTGGTCATGCAATTACAGCATATATAGGTAACTTAAAAGGATATAGCACAATAGATGAAAGTATAGCTGATGAAAAGATATATAATATTGTAAAAAGTGCAATGAAAGAAAGTGGACTTGGATTAGTAGAAAAACATAATTTAGATAAAGATGCTCATTTTAAATATATAGATAAAATCATTAAAAGATTTAAAAATCCATATTTAAAAGATGATGTATCAAGAGTTGGAAGAGAACCACTTAGAAAATTAAGCGATAGTGATAGATTAATCAAGCCATTAATGACTGCTAAGAGATTTAATCTAGGTATAGATAATTTATTATTAGGTGTAGGAGCAGCTCTTCATTATAATAATCCTGAAGATGCACAGAGTGTAAAATTGCAAGAATTAATTAAGGAAAAAGGAATAAAAGCTGCTATTTCAGAAATTGCTAATATAGATGATAGTGAATTACTAGAAAAGATAGAAAAAGCATATGAAGATGTTTTAAAATTATAAAAGTTTCATCTAAGGCGGGTAAAAAAAATCCGCCTTAGATTGTTTAAGTTAAATAAATTAAGTAATTTTAATAAATTACTTAAGTATTTTTGTATAATAATATTTTTGTAACTAAAAAGTAAGAATTAAAATATATATAAATATAGACAATTAAAAAATATATGATAAAATAGTCAAAGAGGCATAAAAAAAGGAAAAATGGAGGCGATGATATAGGAAAAGTTAAAGCTATAAATTGAAAAAAAGCGCCAGGACTAAGTGAAGTTTGAAGGTAAGTGAACTTTTAGTGGTTTAGTTTTTTGAAAAAGAATTTAGATGGAAGTAATCTTTTCTTTAAAGTTACATGAAGATCTAAGTAAATCTTTTTAAAGGAAACTCGACTCACATTCGTTCGCTGAGTAAGTTCGACTGACCAAATCATAGATTTGGAGTCTCACTTGCCCGATTATACTGGGTAAGTTCAAACTACTAAATCAAAGATTTAGGTTTTCACTTAAGTTGACGAGGTTGGGGAGTATCGAAACTTCGGCGGGTGCCCCACGGTATCGCACTACCGTAAACGGCTGGTAAAACTGTAAAGCAATTTGCAGCACAAATTCAGTCTGGTGTTAAAACCTTTCTTTTAATTTTAATTTCTAGGATTATTATGCCCTTTTTTGTTTTGCTAGGATGAAATTAAAAGGAGAATAAAAATTAAATAATATGCGAAAAAGAGAGGAAGAATAAATATGTGCGGAATAGTTGGATATTTTGGAAGTAAATCAGCGAAATCCTTTTTAGTAGATGGATTATCAAAGTTAGAGTATAGAGGTTATGACTCAGCAGGGATAGCAGTAGTTAATGAAGGTAAGGTAAGCATCGAAAAGCACAAAGGCCGTCTTACTAATTTAACTGATAATTTAGGAGAAGGTAAAGCTGAGGGAACACTTGGTATCGGCCATACTAGATGGGCAACTCATGGAGAGCCATCAGATATTAATTCACATCCACATCAAAGTTCAAAAGGAGATATTACTGTAGTTCACAATGGAATTATAGAAAACTATATAGAACTTAGACAATGGCTTAAAGGTGAAGGATATGAATTTATATCTCAAACAGATACAGAAGTAATACCAAATTTGATTCATTATTATTACGAAGAAATAGGAGATCTTTTTAAAGCAGTTGTAAAAGCTACTGAAAGACTAGAAGGTAGTTATGCTCTAGGTGTAGTAAGCGGAGCAGAACCAGACAAGCTAGTAGCTGTAAGAAAAGATAGTCCGTTAATTGTAGGCCTTGGAAAGGATGAAACATTTATTGCTTCAGATATACCAGCAATAATCAGCTACACAAGAGACATTTATCTTTTAGAAGATAGAGAATTTGTTCTTATTACTAAAGATGGAGCTAAAATCTTTAACGGTGATGGAACAGAAGTAAAGAAAGATGTTTTCAAAGTAACTTGGAATGAAGATGCAGCTGAAAAGGGTGGATATGATTCTTTCATGCTTAAAGAAATCAATGAACAGCCAAAAGCTATCAAAGATACAATGGCTTCAAGATTATCAATGAATAATGATATTAATTTTGGAGACTTTAAGTTATCTAAAGAAGATCTTGATAATATAGATAGAATCTTCATAGTAGCTTGTGGAACTGCATATAATGCAGGGCTTATGGGTAGAGTAGCAATTGAAAGATTAGCAAGGATACCAGTTGAAGTTGATATAGCATCAGAATTTAGATATAAAGATCCTTTAGTAACTAATAAATCTCTTGTAATCACATTAAGTCAATCAGGGGAAACTGCTGATACATTAGCAGTTCTTAGAGATTGTAAAAAGGTTGGAGCTAGAACTTTAGCTATAACTAACGTTGTAGGAAGTAGTATTTCTAGAGAAGCTGACAATGTAATATATACAATGGCAGGTCCAGAAATAGCTGTAGCTTCTACTAAAGCATATACAACACAAGTAGTTGTTATGTACTTGATGGCAATGTATTTTAGTGAATTAAAGGGATTAATGACTAAGGAACTAGATAAAGAATTAAGAGAAGCTTTATTATTAGTGCCTGAAAAAGTTCAAGTAATCTTAGATAAAGCAAATGAAATAGAAGAAATAGCTAATCTTTTAACTAATGAAGAAGATGTGTTTTATTTAGGAAGAGGTGCTGATTATGCACTATGTATAGAAGCATCACTAAAGCTTAAAGAAATTTCATATGTTCATTCAGAAGCGTATGCTGGTGGAGAATTAAAACATGGAACAATAGCTTTAATTGAAAAAGGAACAAAGGTAATTGCTTTATTAACTCAAAGATCGCTTAGAGAAAAAATGGTAAGTAATATAGTAGAAGTTAAGGCAAGAGGAGCAGAGGTAATTGCTATTGCTTATGAAAATGATGAGTTAGACGAATCAATTTTTGATAAAGTAATTAGAATTCCAGAACTTCTTAACTTAGTTTCACCAATAGTTGCTGTAGTTGCATTACAACTTTTAGCTTACTATACAGCTAGAAATAAAGGATGCGATATAGATAAGCCAAGAAACTTAGCTAAATCAGTTACTGTTGAATAAAGTATAAATTAATAGAAGATGTGTTTGTGGCTTTATAATAAAGTTGTATCGTTTATAACAAAGTCGTATCGTTTTGAATAAAGTTATATCATTTATAATAAAGTCGTATCAAAAAATAATTGAATGGTAATACTAAGCATAATGTTTAGTATTACCATTTAAATTAATTATAGCAGGTAATTCTTAGAAGGCTAGACATTTAAAGCAAATTAAATGTCTAGCTTTTTGTTATATTAGAGGTGATAAGGTGGCAAAAAGAGAAAGAACAAAGGATATTGATAAAATGCTTAAGGAAGGTCGTGGAAGTGGCATAGGAAAAGAATATCTTCCATGGATAAGAATACAAGATGTTGCATCTCTTGGCAGGGTAACAAGGGTAAAAGGAATTAAAACCGCCAGGCAGCATGAATTAATGTCTGATATGGAAAGAAATTATTTTTATTTACTTGAGTTTTCAGACGAAGTAGTTGATATCAGGGAACAATATCCGTTACTTCCTTTGGAAGATACCTTGGCAATAGCTATGGAACTTGGAATAACACATCCGAGAGATCCTAAAACTAATGACCCAATAGTTATGACTACGGATTTTCTAGTAACAATTGAAGAGAATGGAGAATATTTTGAAGTTGCAAGAACCATAAAAAGTAAAGATGATCTTTTAAATAAAAGAATAATTGAAAAGTTTGAAATTGAAAGAAGGTACTGGGAGAAAAAAGAGATAAATTGGGGAATAGTAACTGAACATGAAATCGATAAGACAATAGCTAAAAATATAAGCTTTGTACAAGGGTATAAAGATTTAACGTTAGTAGATTGTTTTCAAGAAATTGATAATTTAAATTTAAAGGATTTAGTATATGAGTTTATAAAACGAATTGTTGATGATGAAAGAACTGTAAGGAAAATATGCTTTGAGTTTGATAAGGATATGGATTTGGAAAAAGGAAGTGGCTTAAGTATATTTAAATATTTAATTATAAATAAGATCATTCAAATAGATATTTCAAAAGAAATTGAGGTTAATAAACATATCCCTATTATTAGCGTACGAAAAGAAGAAATTAAGAAGGTGGAAGCTATATGATGGAGATTAATTCTGTATATAAATATATTGATAATAAGGAAGAAAGAATTAGAGTTATTTATATAATAGATGAATTTACTTACATAGTAAATATAGATGGTGCAACTTCAATGCCTAGAAAGGAATTAACAGAAACTATTTCACAAGAAATTAATGCTGAAAAATTAATATTGATTAAAGATCCTTTTGCAAAAATAATTGATGAAAAGGATCTGTCAGAATTACAAATAAGTAAAAGAGATTCAGATTGGAAAGTTATTTTAAAATATTGGATTAATGATAAAGAAGAGCTACTAGAAAAGAAGTCTAGAAATATCATGTTTGAAAGGATATCAGAAGAAATAGGTATAAGTGTTCCAAAGGTAAAGAAGTTATTTAGTAGGTATTGGCAAAGAGGAATGAACAAAAATGCACTTTTGCCTGATTACATTAATTCAGGAGCAAAAGGTAAGGAAAGAAAATTATCAGTTAATAAGGTTGGGAGACCTAAAAAAGCAAACTATCATGGTGAAATAGTTGAGGGAATTAATATAACAGCTGAAGTTAAAAAGCATTTTCAAGTAGCAATAAACAAGTATTATCGAAGTAATAATAAGCTATCACTTAAAGAAGCATATATGCTTATGCTAAAAGATTTTTATTCAGATAGTTATATGGAGAATAATGAGCTCAAACATAAGATGTGGGATATAGCAAGAATACCTACCTATAATCAATTTTATTATTGGTTTAAGAAAGATGAAGACATAAAGAAAGATATTACTTTTAGAGAAAGTGAAAAAGAATTTAATCTTAAGCATAGAGAGTTATTAAATAATTCAAAGCAAGAAACTGATGGACCAGGTACAAGATTTCAGGTGGATGCAACAATTGCTGATGTTTATTTAGTTAGTTCATTAAATAGAAATAGAATTATAGGAAGACCTATTGTATATGCGATTATAGATGTTTTCTCAAGACTCATTACAGGAATATATATTGGTTTAGAAGGTCCTTCCTGGCTTGGTGCAATGATGGCTTTAGATAATATGCTTCAAGATAAGGTGGAGTATTGTAAAGCGTATGGAATAAACATAGAAAAAGAACAATGGCCATGCGAACATATTCCTGAAATAATAATTGCAGATCGAGGAGAATTTGAAGGATATTCAGTAGAAAACTTAATAAATAATTTAAATATAAAAATTGAGAACACTTCACCCTACAGAGGAGATTTAAAGGGAATTGTTGAGCGAAGCTTTAGGACTACAAATGAGAAAATAAAACATACAACGCCAGGAGCTATTCAGAAAGAATTTAGAAAGCGCGGAGATAGAGATTATAGATTAGATGCAACCTTAACCTTAGAAGAGTTTACAAGAATATATATAAATATTGTGCTGCATCATAATAGCAAAATAATTGATAAATATCCCATGGATAAAGAAATGCTTGAGGATGAAATAACTCCTACGCCATTAAATTTATGGAAATGGGGAATTGAAAATAGAAAAGGCAGGTTGAAAACTGTAAATCGAGAAATTTTAAGGCTTAATATATTACCTAGAGGAAAAGCAAGTGTATCAAGAGCTGGAATAAGGTTCAAAGGTCTATATTATAGTTCAGATAAAGCCATTAAGGAACAGTGGTTTATTAATAATAAAATTAGAAGTATTGAAATAGTATATGATCCTAGAAATATGAATAAAATTTACATTCCATTTGATAATGGTCTAAGCTATGATGAATGTTATTTGATTAGTGCCAGTATTCAATATAAAGATTGCTTATTAGAAGAAATTATATTCAATGAAGAGCTTGAGGCAGAATTGAAAGAAAAACAAATGAAAGAGCAAAATCAAAATAATATAGATCTGGAAAAAGAAATTAATAAGATAGTTAGCAAAGCCAGGAAGATAAAAGAAAAAGATGTTGATTATAGTAAGAGTGCTTCAGAGAAATTGAAAGGGATAAAGCGAAATAGAAGTGTAGAAAAGGCTATTAATAGGGAGAATGAGAGTTTTAATCTGAAGGAAGAAAGTAGAAATAATAAGAGTGAGATGGCAGAAGTTATTGAAGCGATCAGACCAAAGGACCTTAGTCAAGAAAATAAGGGAAATAATAGAGTAATGGAAATGATTAAAAGAAAAAGGAATGAGAAAAAGTGATGGATGAGGAAAAGATAACAATACTCAAGGGAAGTGTTGAGGAAGCAGTATATAAAGAACAGGAATTAGAAGAATATGCTTATAATCCTTTTATTGAAGCCTTGCCACCAATATTTAATGAGGAAGATGTGATAGAAAAATTTACGGTTTTACCACAAATATCTGATAAAGATAGAAACAAGCCAGATAATTTAAGATATCACATAATAAAAAGAGCAAAAAACTTCATTCAACCACTACCTATACATATTGAATTAGAACGAAGGATATCATCCCTTATAAGACGTGGATATCTAAGCAGAAATCCAGTAGATAAAACGTTCTTACAGAACTTAAGAATATTGAATGGCTTAGATGATAACTCAATTAAAGAAAATGATTTAAAGGATGAATTAGTCAATATAAGATCAACGGCTGATAGCCTATCAATTATAGGGATTTCAGGTATAGGAAAAACTACAGCCATTGAAAGACTTCTTTTAATGTATCCTCAAGTAATTAAACATTTTGAATATAAGGAAAATAAGCTTACTAGAACGCAAATAGTCTGGCTTAAGATTGACTGTCCCTATGATGGTAATTTATCTACATTATGTAAAAACTTTTTTTCAGCAATAGATGATATTTTAGGAACTAGATACTTAGAGAAATTTGGGTATTCAAATAGAGTCACTTCAACAATGTTAATTAATATGACTAAGTTGGCCTGGAGATATGGTATTGGTGTTTTAGTTATAGATGAAATACAACATCTATTAAACACAAAAAATGATATGGAAGAAATGTTGAATTTCTTTGTTACACTTACTAATACGGTTGGAATACCAACTATATTAATTGGAACTAGCAAGGCGCAAAAGATCTTTAAAGGTAACTTTAGGCAAGCAAGAAGAGCCGCCAGTGAAGGCTCAATTATGTGGGATAGAATGAAACGAGATAGTGAGGAATGGCATTTCTTCCTGGAGTCTATATGGGATTTTCAAGGTTTGAGAGAAATAACACCCTTAACAGATAAACTTATCGATGTCTTTTATGATGAGTGCCAAGGAATTACAGCAGTGGCCGTTAATTTATTTCTATTAGCTCAGGAAAGAGCCTTACAAGAAGGCAAGGAGGAAATAACTGTAGACATTATTAGAAAGACTGCAAAAAATGACCTTCAGATGATTAAACCAATGATTAAAGCGCTTAGAAATAATAATATATCTGAAATCGCAAAATATGAATATATATCAATTAATCTTGAGGAGTTGGAAAGAAACTATAAGGGGAATATAGAGCTTTCAGGTTTAATTAAGGAATCCTTTAAAGAAAGAAAAAAATCTATAGAACTTAAGAAAAGAAGTACAGTTGAAAATTTAATTTTAGATCTAACAGGTATGGATATTTTTGATGAATTAAGCGTGGAAGATGTTAAAAAAGTATGTGAAAAAGTAGTAGAAAAATCATTAATTGATGAGGAGTATAACTCACAAAAGCTTCAAGCTTTAAAGAAAGCAATGGAGCTTAACGAGACCTTGAAAACCAATAGAAATAGGAAAAAATCCTTTGAGATGAAGGAAGGTTTAATTGGAATATACGAAGCAGCTAAAGAGCAAAACATACATCCATATGAACTATTAAAAGAAAAAGGTTTTATTAAAAATCCAATAGAGGAGTTTTTAAACATTAGCTAATAACTGGGGGATGGGATAGTAAAGGAGCGAAAAATATTGTTAGATTTTTTTACTGATCCCTACAAGGATGAACTTATATATTCAACTATAGCTAGGTATCATTATTATTCAGGCAATGTGGATTTTAGGGATACCATTGAAGAATGTTTTGGAAAGAGAACTATGATACCAACACTGGAGATAGGCGGTAACTTTGAATATTTATCGAAGACTTTGGGCAAAAGATATGATTCAGAAAGCTTAATAGCCAAGCATACGATTTTACCTTACTATTCACTTTTTATAGATGAAAAAGCAAAAAAAGAAATACTCGAAGCAATAAAATATAAAGGTAGTTCTTCAATATATACAAAGCTTGGAATTATAGCAGGTGGTATATGCAAAAAAGCAGGCATTTTTTATTGTCCTATATGTGTAGCCAAGGATATTAAGGAATATGGGGAAGCCTATATTCATAGAGAACATCAATTAGAAGGAATACTACTCTGCCCTCATCATGGTACTTTACTAAAACAATATTCCTTAAAGAGAACAGACGTAAGTAAGCTTGAATATATAAGATTTGAAGAACAATATTTGAATTTTGAAGCTGAAGAAACAGAAATTACAGACTATGATAAGCATATAAGGCTCGCAAAATCTTCCTACTATTTATTAGATAAAGATTTAAATGCGACTTGTAAAGCAAAAGTATTTAACCAATATAGATATTTACTATATAAAAAAGGCTTCCTTAAAGGCAATAATACTGTAAATCAGAGAAAATTATATGAAGCATTTATAAGCTATTATGGAAAAGCTTTTTTAAAGCAGCTAGCTTCAGAAATAGATTATCATAATGAATATAATTGGCTGAAGGTATTATCAAGGAAGTCAAAAAGAGCATCACATCCTTTAAGACATCTATTATTTATTAATTTCTTATGTGAGAATATTAATGATTTTTTCAAGAATATAGATGCTTGTAAGATAGATGAAATTAAAAAAAGAGATAAAGTCTATGCCATTGAAAATGCGAATGCTAATAAATTAAAAGCTTATAAAGCTGTAATTTTGAAGACTATAAATAATAAAGCTCTTACAAGAACTGATATACGTAATAAATGTAATAAAGAGTATGTATATCTTTATAGGTACGATAAAGAATGGCTTTTCAATAATTTACCTATTAAGGTTAAAGCAAGCATTGATAATCGGAGAATAAATTGGAATGAAAGAGATAATTATTATTTAAAATTATTAAAAGAAAAATATGAAAAATTAATTGATGAAGATCCTGTTATTAAAATCACTAGAGGAAGTTTAGCTAAGTCTTTAGGAATTTTAGTTAACATAGAAAAGAGATTAGAACAATTGCCTTTAACAAAAAGTTTCTTTGCTGAAGTTTGCGAAAGCACGGAAGCCTTTGAAATAAGAAGAGCAAAGGCGGTAATTGATAAGCAAGTAGAGTTTGATATTAAAAATATAAAAATGTGGCAAATACAAAGAATGGCTGGAATTAGAACTGAACATTTTAAAAACATAAGATATGAATTACAGAAATATTTAGAAGAGAAACAGGTGAAAACAGATTATGGGGGAAAGAAAAAAACTTAAATTAGATAATTGGCCTTTTGAGAAAGGCAAAAAAGCAAAGTTAATATGGATAGGAGAACCTTTCAAGCGAAATAATAAATGGATGCTTGATACATATTTTAACGATGGAGAAAATACAAAAAGGATAATTCAAGATTGGGCTAATTTATATTTTTTGTCTATTGATAAATATTATACTGATGGAGATTTAAGGTCTGGTGAACTATTGGATAATGAAGGAGAAATGGAAACTATAAATATAAATTTAAGTGGTATTATTCCTAGATATAATGAAAACGAATGGTCAATATTAAAAAGTGCTTATAAGAGTCAATCAAAAACTTTTAGCTTTTGGAAACGAAATGTTCTGTATACAATCCCAATAATTGAAATAGTAAGAGCTATTTTTGCACCAAATACGTTTATGTTAAATACTATTTTATATAATGATGCATGGGAAGATTATTTTACATATAAGCTTGATGATAGAAAACTTCAGATACATTTTACTAATCAATATAAGATATCATATTTAAAAAATGAATATTATAATCATTTAGCTTGGATGATAAGTAATGAGGAAGTCTTAAAAATGTGCAACGATATTGGATACAATATGTTTAGTAAGGGAAAATTATTTTTTGATTTTAATATACCTAGATTTAGTATAACTGCGAGGGTAAAGAAAAATAAGCATGGATTTACCATAGTGGAGATATCGAGAGTTAATCAGAAAAAAATTAATATAGATGAATTAAATATATATCATCCTAGTTTTGAACAACGTGAAAAGACTAATGAAGCAAAATTAAGAACTTATACTTATCAGAACAATAAGGATGAAGATAGAATAATTGATAGTGATGTGGATGGAGCGAAAGATTATGATGAAAGAATAAATAATGAATTAATAATACACGAATATATTAAAGTTCCAATCGTAAAAAAAGAAAAAGAGAATAATGGAAAGTTAAGAGTAACTGAAGATGATGATACTAAAAAATATCTTATATATGATGAAAATTCAAGAACTTTATCTTCAGAAGGCGGAATGAAAAAAGCAAATGGCATTGAAGTATCAGCATTAGATGAAATACTAATACCAAAAGAATTTAATGACTTTATATATAGATTAAAAGAGTTAGAAAAAGTAGATTGGATTGAAAGGGTTGATATAAGAATTGTAATGTTGCCTTTGGGAAGAAAATTTTCATATTTAGATAATGGAATGGATAGGCGAAAGTGCTTAATAGTAGAGATATTAAAAATGAATGGAAATGTTCTTTCAATTATAGAAGTTCAAAGAGAGTGTAGATTATTATCTACATTAGTGTTAACTTCACAAAAAAGGCTTGAATGGGTGTACAAAGAACTATTAAATGGGTTAGTTCGTCAAAGTGGAAAATGGAGTAATGAAATTTTTTATGGTATAGAAAAAGAAAGTATTACAATAGATAGAAAAAAGCATAGTAGGAATTATTTAGATAACATTATGAGTTGTATAAAATAAGATATTATTTATTTTGAGCAGAGAATTGGGTTTGGAAATCACTTATATATTGAAATAATAAATTATAATGAAAATTACATAAAATATAAAGTGTTCAATTATTGTAGATGCAACTTATAGAAATATTAGTTGTATGTATCTTTTAAATCTTTTTTGAATTTTTTCATTGAATATCTAAGGGATTCTTCCAATAAATGAACAAGCTTAATGTTATTTTGTTTAGAATAAATTTTAAAATCATCCCATAAATTTTTGTTTATAGTCAAATTTATGGAAGATCTTATAGCAGTTTTTTTTGATGGAATTAATTGTTTTTTTAAAGTATATTTCATTCCAAATTCAAGTATACGACTTTGTGGAAAATCTAGTGATTGTGAAATATAACGTAATTCATCTAATAAAATGATATCTATATTTTGGTTAATTCTAATTCTGTTTCTTGCTTCCATATAATTCACCTCGATATAGATGAATTATATAATATAGAAGGATTTATTGCAACAATTTTCTGTACAAAATACAGAAAATTTGCTATAATTTTCTTATAATATTAAAATTATATTGTATTAGAAATACGGTATGTTATAATAATTTTATCGCACGGAGGAAATATATGAAAAAAGTGGATAAAGTTGCTGTAGATTTATTTTCAGGAGCGGGTGGAGTTTCATGTGGATTAGAAAAAGCAGGGATTGAAGTAAGCGCAGCAGTTGAATTATGGGGAATAGCAGCAAATACTTATGAAAGAAATTTTGGTGAAAACAAAGTAATAAGGAAAGATATTAGGAATGTAAAAGGTAAAGAGATATTAAAAAAAATTGGAGTCCGTAAAAACAGATTGTTTTTACTTGCTGGATGTCCACCATGTCAAGGATTCTCTTCACAACAGAAAAATAAAAAAGGTGAAGATGATGAAAGAAATTTACTAGTCTTTGAATATTTCAGAATAATTAATGAAATAAGACCTGTGTTCATATTAATGGAAAATGTACCAGGACTTAAAAATGAAAAAAACATTTTTGACAAGCTATTAAAAATGTTTAATGAAATTGGATATGAAGTTAGAGTAGAGGTTCTAAATGCTGTTAATTATGGTGTGCCTCAAACAAGAAAAAGATTAGTTTTGCATGGAGTTAGAAAAGACGTTTACAAGAAAATGATTGCCAAAAACATTGATATAGAGTTTCCAGAGAAGACACACTGCAAGCCAGAAGAGTTAAATGAAAGAAAATCAAAAAAATGGAAAACTGTAAGAGATGCAATATCACATTATCCTAAAATTAAATGCGGAGAAAGCCATGAAATGATCCCTAATCATGCGGCAACTAATCTCAAAGAAATAAATCTTGAGCGTATCAGATTGATACGAAAGTATGGTGGAAGTAGAAGTTCTTTACCTAAAGAATTGCAACTAGCTTGTCATAATAGTAAAGATGGTAAGAAGAAAGTTGGATATGGGGATGTGTATGGAATTATGGATTGGGATAAACCAGCGCCTACACTAACTGGAGGATGCTTGTCGTATAGTAAAGGTAGATTTGGGCATCCAGAGCAAGATAGAGCTATCTCTGCAAGGGAAGCAGCTACATTGCAGACATTTGACGATAATTTTATTTTTGAAGGTAATCTACAAGAAATTGCTCAACAGATAGGAAATGCTGTACCAGTCGATATGGCTGCTGCAAGTGGCAAGTATTTTGTTCAATTGGGTAAAGTTTTAAATATAATATAAATTATAATTTTTTCTACGTGAATACATGGTAAGCATAATTTTAAGTAGCACCAGTAGTGTGGAATAAAGTGATGATTTGTAAGTTATAGTTTATTTAAAAGTATAGGGGTGTTCATATGATTTTTAAAACTAAGTCTAGAGCAATAGAGTTATTAGGAAGAAAACAGATTAGAGATGGAACAACAGCATTAGCAGAACTTTTGAAAAATTCATATGATGCTGATGCCGAATATGCAAAAGCTATATTCAATACTGAGTTTGAGATTCCATATTTAATTTTAGTGGACTCTGGTTTTGGGATGACAGGGGAAGATATTATAGATAAATGGCTAGTAATTGGAACAAATTCAAAAAAAAGAGGAAGAAATGAAGAACGAAGAACACCAAATGGCAGAATGTTAATGGGAGAGAAAGGAATAGGTAGACTTGCTTCTGCGTGTTTAGGAGAACAACTATTGTTATTTTCTAAATCAGAGAAAGATAGAAAATGGAGTGTTGTTTTTATAGATTGGAATGTATTTGAAAACCCTTATTCATTTATTGAAGATGTTGATGTTGGAACGTATTTCAGTAAAGAGTTCCATATATTTGATGATTTAAGCAAAATCATTGAGGAAATGAGATTACTAGTATTTAACAATATAAATAAGGATTCATGGTTTGATATAATTAAGAATGAAAATGGTTCAATTGAGGAGAAACAGGTAAAGAATGATTTACTAGAATTAAGGGGACGAATAGAATTTCAATTAAATGAATTATCTATCCCGTATAAAAAGATTTTAAATCAGTTAAATAATATAGAAAAAAAGGGTAAAGGAACATTGATGTTAATTTCCAACCTTAGGGAAGATTGGAATAGAATATTAAACCCTATGCAAGATAAAAAAGATAAAGATGGAGATTCGTTGGCTGCTACCAATAATTCAAGATTACAAACTTTCTTATATCCATTAAATCATACTCAAAAAGACAAATTTGAGGTGAGCCTATTTTACAATGATACTGAATTGGCCATAGAAGCGGGATTCTCCGATGAAGATTATGAAATTTATGATGTTAAAATAGATGGTGAAGTTTTAAATGGAAAATTTTATGGAAGTATTGACGTTATTAATGGAGACAAAAATAGCATTCAAAAATGTAACGAGGAACTAGAAAGTGGTATAGATATTGCAGACACAATTCCATATGATATGAGGAGACAAAGTGATTGTGGACGATTTAAAATAAAGTTTTGTCACATAGAAGGAACTAAAAAAAATACTGCATTGGAAGAAAGTGTGTGGTTAAAGCAAACGCAAAAATTAAACACTTATGGTGGAGTTATGATATATCGAGATGGGGTTAGAATATTACCATATGGTGAACCAGAAAATGATTTCTTAGAATTAGAGAAACGAAGATTGCTTAGAGCAGGAGATTATATATTTTCTCATAGAAGATTATTTGGGCGAATAGATATTACTTATAATGACAACCCAGCTTTAGAAGATAAATCAAGTAGGGAAGGTTTTATAGAGAATGAACAATACCACTATTTTATTACAATTCTTAAAACTTTACTGATAAAAATAGCTGTAAATTACTTGAATGGAACTGGTATTAGAACATCATATGTAGATTACAATAGAGCTTTGTTTGATAAAAAGTTTGAAGAGGAAAAGGCAATAAAGGAACAAAAGAATTTATTAAATAATGAAAAGAATAAAATAAAAATTGCATTGGAAACAAATGAAAAGAAATTTAAAAGTATTAATAAATCCATTGAGGAGAAATTAGAAAACTATGATAAGTTAATGCAGGTTTTCGAACAAAAGATAACATATGATGAAATATCATTATATTATAATCAATTAGATATAATTATAAACTCGATAGAGAAAGATGTAGCAAAAAATAAGAAGGATTTAATAATTAAGATTTCAGAGAAATTTAAAAGCTCATTACCAGAAGAGATGGTATTTGAAGCATCAGTGCTTAATAGTAAACTATTAAAAAATCTTGATGAAAGATTAGAAATATTAAAAGATAGAAAAGAAGAATTAAATGTTATTTATCAAAATAAGTTAAACGAATGGCGGAAAAGTATTATAAATATTTCTGGTGATAGCATAGAAAATTATAAAGAAGCTTTATTTAAACAATGTAATAGCTTAAATAAAGAAATGGTTAATATTGTTGGTGAACTTAGCAATGAAATTGAAGAAAATTTAGTATCCTATAAACAATTAATTGAAATTATTCATAACGAAGCAAAGTCTGTGAATGAGATTGAGATAAATTTAAGAAATAAAGTTTTTCAAATTGAAAAAGATTTTATTGGATATTTAGAGAGAGAAAAATATAATATTAACAATTTAGATAAGATAAGACCAGAAGATATTAAAAATAAGATCAATGATATATCGATAGTTATACGAGAAATAAGTGATAAACTTCGAAACAAGCAAATTAAATTAAAAGATGAAATAATGAGCATAGAGATGAATATTTCACCTAAGCTTAGAGGCTTTGGAGAGTTTATAAATAATGAATATGATGTTCAACATTTAGTTGATGCATTAACTAAAAAGAATGCTGAATTAGAAAAGGAAAATGAAATAATGGCGGATTTGGCTAATGTAGGATTAGCTGCTGAAATCGTTGATCATGAATTCAATCAATATTTTACCAATGTTACAAATGCAATAAGAGATTTAAAGAAAACTAAATTAAATCAAGCGGGAAATTATTATTTAAATCAAATTGAAGTAGGGTTTAGAGCTATAGGTAATCGTCACAGTCAATTATCACCTATGTATCGTAGTTATAACATTAAAAAGAAAGAAATAAAAATATTAGATATGATTGAGCAGACAGTTGAATTTTTTAGACTTAAAATACAAAATTCGGGAATTGATATTAGATATGAAATAAATCCGGAAGCAAGAGTTACAATTTCACCATCTAAAATATATCCTGTCTTTTCTAATTTATTAGATAATGCGATTTATTGGACTCTATCAAGCAAAGAAAGAATAATTCTCTGGCGATATAATGAGGAAGAAAGATCTTTATATATTGAGGATACTGGCCCAGGTATTAATCCAAGGGTGGGAAATCGCATATTTGATAAGTTTTATTCACAAAAGCCATATGGATTAGGTAGAGGATTAGGATTGACTATAACAAAAAAGGTTTTGGAAATGGAAGGTCATAATATAAATATAATATTGGAAGCCAATGAAAAGAAGTTAGCTGGTGCTTGCTTTAAAATAACATTTGGAGGGGAGAGATGATTAATGGTAAAACAAAAGCATATGGAAAACGCAGAACAAATCTTAGCAAAATATTTTGAAAGTATAATATATATAGATGATTATTTTGATATTAGAGAAGAGCATGATGAATTAGATAGTGAGAAAGAGAGCGAAATCGATAAAGAAGAAGATGACTTTGATCCAACATCATATGAAGAAGATGAAATTAATGGGGGTTCGGAGCAAAGTGCAGCTAGTTATGAAGTAGGAAATGAAGATAAATTCAGCAATGTTGAAAATGAAACTGATATAAAAAAAGTATATAATAATATAGGAAAAATGCTTGAAGATTTTAAAAAAACAGATTTAAATGTTTTCCCATATATATATATACCTAAGGATGAGAATAATATAGAAAGGTTAATAAATTTTATTGAAAAATCTAGTCTTATTATTTTAGATTGGGAATTAGAACATGGGAGAGCTGAGAAAACTTTAGAGATTTTGGAAGAAATTAATAAAGACAGTACTCTCCGATTTGTAATAATATATACAAATAGAGATGATTTAGATAATGTTCGTGGAGCTATTGAATCAAAATTTGAAAACTGTTATAACACAATAGATGATGAAAAAAGAATTGTGAGAGTAAATACTACTTATATTATGATTTCAGGGAAAAATACAGGTAAAAAATTAAAAGCTATAATAAATGACTTTAGCGAAACATTGGTAAAGAAATATGGATATTTATTTGTAAGCTTTTTTAATATAGCACAACAAATTAGATTACAGACTGGTAAAGTTTTAAATGAATTTATGGATCCATTTGAATTATTGCTGATGATCCAATTAAAAAATACTGGTATAGATGAACTAGATTATGAAGAAAAGCTAAGAAATTTAGTATTGAGTCACCTAAATGACAACATTATCATAGATAATTGCATAATGGAGGGTATAATAGATAATTACAAATTTAAGATTGAAGAATTAAAGAATGCAGATTTTGATAACATTAAGACCAATTTTAAAAATTGGATTAAAGGAAAAAGAATATATGAAAAACATAAAATAGAATTAGAAAATATAAATGAAAAATTTAAGAAAGAACACTTTATAAGACTTCTTGATGTATTTATTAATTCAAATTTATATCTTGATGATAAAAATAAAAGAAATGATGAATTTTCTAATACATTAGGGATTATTAAAACTGAAATAGCTTTAAAACCAGAGTCTAAAACTTTTATAGCAAAATATTTCGAGGCCTTTGTTTTGGCTGGAATATTTGAAGACCCAGAACGTATAGAATCGCATATATCAACTTTATTTAAATTAATGAAGTTGGTATCTTATACAAATTGCGACTTAAAAAGCAGGTTGGAACAGTTAATTAAATCATCAAGTAATAAAGATGAATTTGAAAGAGAAACATTAAATTTATTTAACAGTGGTGATATATTAATCCATGAAAATGGACAATCTTGTTTGATGTGTATCACTCCTCCTTGTGATGTTTTTAGACCTAAAAAAGTTAATTATAAGGTTAAGTTTATTGAAGGAATTAAGATAACTGATTATAACAAAGGTGAAGGAAATCATTTAAGTATATTACCATTGAATAATGTTTTAGAAAAGATTGAATGGCGATTTTACGAGGAAAAAATAATTGATTTAAATGATAAATCAAATGTAGAATGTTTGAAAAAATATACAAGACCTTATAGGATGCAAAAGCAGTATTTGCAAGAAATACTAAGTAAGTACTTTGCATTTTGGTCAAGATCTGGAGTTGATGAAATATTTCTAAAAAATAAAGAACACTTTTTAGGAAAGAGTTTAAATGAGTTAATCATGGAGTGAAAATCAGCAATGTTGATTATATCTTAATATCTAAGGTTTAATATGCTTTGGAATTTTAAAATAAACTTTTAGGTGAATTCAGAAAAATTTATCTAGACTTAAATATTTATATTGAGATGATAGAAAACTTAAAATTATATGATTTCATAAGGTAAGCAAAAGGTAAATGTGAATATTACTATAGTCCAGCACATGTTGAGGAAATACATAAAGTGATCTCAAATAAAAGTTCTAAACATTATGACGATTCTAAGGAATATATTGGAGGAATGGAAACTATCACTGCAAAAATATTGATATTAAAGAAGTTACTAGTGAAGGTAGTATACTAAACTATAATTTTGCTAAAAGCAAGTATGAACAACTTAAAATTCCAATGGCAGTTTTATAAAAGTACCTAATATAAAGTTGGAAGAAATATGGGGATAAAAAATTAAATAGTTTGAGTTAAACTTTATTATAGAAATTTTTATCAGTTCCATATGTTTAAGATATGTTTTGATCAAACTTCGTTAAAAAAATATAAAGTTGTTTTTATGATTTTAAGCCATTTTAAAAGGGTACTTTGGTTAAACTTTGTTATAAACCTACAGCATATTGAATTTTAATAAAACTTATTCCCAAACTACATGTTGTGATAAATTTAAAGAACACAAAAATATTGTGATTAGATTCTAGTAAATAATAGTTGCCGATAATTGTTGTATGGCAGCTATTATTTATGTTTATCAAAAAAATTGAAATGAAATTTTCATATAAATTAGAACTCAATATTAATTTGGTTTGTTTCGCCATTAAGTATTAGAGATAGAAGAATTGAAAAGGAATCGCGCTCATTCTCGGGAATAGAATCGATTAGCATGTTAAATCTTTCTTTTGATTCAGTTAAGCTTTTGGAAACTGCTAATTTATCAAGACTATGTTCTAACAAATTTAATTTTTCAATAAAATTATAGTATGTATATTTATCTATATAATTATTTTCTAGACAATATTTAATAAAGTCATAAGATTCGGTTATCATATTATTTTTTATTAAAGCCATTGAAAGCTTGTCAATTATTAAAGGAGATTTATCGTAGTCAAAATATTTTTTTAATATCTTAACACGATAAATTGGAGGAAGAATACTGAATATAACAGGAACCCATGAACTATCTGGCTTAAAGAAACCGAATTTTTTGAAATAGGCTACAAAAATTTCAAGAGAAAATTCGTGTATTGATAGTATAGAATTCTCTATATCAATAGATTTAATATTGGATTCTTCACCATTATGGACTCCATTATTTCCTACGAGTTTAGTGTTTATGATTTTTGTAATTATATTATTGTCCATAAATGATTTTGTGTCTATTAATTTATTGTGTAAAGATAATTTTAGCCATTTTTCTTTTTTAGTTTCAGGAATAAATTGAATTAGTAAATCAGTACAAATCTTTTCTAGACATAAACGAATATCTAGAGCTCTGTAGTAAGTTTCTTTCTCTTCTACTTGAGCTTTGTTGTAGTATTTAAGAGAGACTGGAGTAATAAGGGGAATTTCAAAATTCATAATTTATCTCCTTTCAAATGTAAGTTTTTTAGTAGTAATATTGTAGCCTTTTCACCTAAATTTTAAAAGACAAAAATATTGCATAAGAAACTATAAATTATAAACTATTATATAAAATATTTGATCAAACTTAATTCTAAACCAACTCTAAGGTTATTCTTGGCTAAATATTAAAAGTACCGTTATGTAATTTTTTAAATTTCTTTAATAAGAAGCATTATTTACAAAACTTCCTTATTAAGAACTTTTCTTTTCAATTCCTCAAAACTATATTCAGGCACTTGTTTAGTGTTATTATTTACTCTACTTGTTATTACAATCGGACAAACACAATATCCTTCGAGATTAGTTATTCCAAAAATCTCTTCTAGAATCTGTTCTTTATTATCTTCTAGTATCCTCTGTCTTTTGAGAAAATTTTCGTATTTTTTGTTTTCTAACGCATCAGTTAACATTGATTGGTAATCAATTTTAACCTTATAATATTTTAATTCACAATTATACAATTTCTTATTAACCACATCTAATGCTAAAACATCAATATCTTTAAATATTAACTTTTTATTCGATAATTGAATTGTATTCAACTCAACTTTAATTAATCCGCTTTCTTTTAATGGAACATGAAATCCATTCTGTTGAAACAAATCGCCTACCATATATGAAAAATACTGAGATAATTTGTTCTGGAATTCACCGAATAATGCATTTTTATCCTTAGTGATTCCAATTTCATTTGGAAAATGTCCTGGAAGACTTATTGCTTTTAATATCAATAAGCACTCTTTGATAGTACATAATCCAAATGATAATACATCACCATCTTCCACTATACATCTAAGTTCCAACATTCTATTAGAAGAATCTATATTCTTTTCTATGCACATATTTAATGATAGATGACTTAACATTGACTCCATACTATCTTTATTTACAAGACCAGTAAACAAATTTACTAATTCTTCTTTTTTTATTCTGACATGATGCTGACCGGTAAGGCATTTTTTCGATATATTAAATTTATGTATTTGCTTTTCTATATTGTTGACTACTGTGTCTATATCAGAATATGTAAAGCCTAGCACTTCTTTTAATACGTGGTCAGCATCCAGATATATTGCTGCTGGAGTTAACTTTTTTTTCAGAAGATATTCTCTTAGTTGTGGATTATATACCATCCTCTCTTCTGGTTTTTCAACCCTAAAATAGAGATCATATTTTTCGAAATATGAATCAATCTCATCTTCAGCAAGAGGGAGAAACAAAGATTCAAAATTGCAGACATATGAATTATTAATTGAGAATTTAATTTTCATATCTAATAATTCATACATAAACAAAGTTTCTAACAGAAGACATAAACGAGATCTATTAAAACTAGCCGTTTTTCGAAAAGAACAATTCTTTTGCAATGCAATTTTCTGTATATATATTCCTGCCTCGGTTATCGACATATAATGATCTAACATTCTCTTAGGAAACTCATTATTACAATATTGTTCTCTTAAAAATTCAGCAAAGAAAAGAATCGATTCCTTTTCAAAACTCTCTATAATGCTAAAAGCAAAGTTACAAAGCTTTTCTCTATATTCTATCAAATTGGAAAAATTAAAGTTATTATAATTTAGGTTTATCTCCTTTAGAATATTTTGCCTATTATTCTCGGATTCGTCAGTTTTATTTATTGCGTACTTGTAAACAGAAGCAATTGCTTTAAGTTCTTTATTATCACATTTAAAGTTCATTCCATAATCTCCTTGCATAATATATTTGTTATAATATTTCAATAAACGTATTTTGTTGGATATATTTTCTATATTCTGTATATTAATTTTAACATACTATAATTGTAGATGTGTAAAAAAGTTTGATCAAAATTTGCTATAAAATTAATAACAAAACATTTATAAATAGAGTTGTTGCATAAAGATTTAATGGTTTTGATAAAACTTTATTATAAAAATTTCTATCAGCTCAATAAGTTTATGATAAGTTTTGAGCAAACTTTGTTAAAAAAATATAAAATTACTTTTATGATTTTAAGCCATTTTTTAAGAATACTTTGATCAAACTTTATTCAAAACCTACATCAAACTTTATTCAAAATCAACAACAATCCATTTAGGATTAGAACATTTACAATGTTTAGTTGTTATAAATCTTCGTTCAGTCGACCTTCGAAGAAGATTGAGAGTTGAGCTAAAATTTGAGCTCAGCCTTTAATTTTATGTCTCCATTTCTTAATTATATGAATGATTACAACATATAGTATTTTCCCTAATGACTTATCATTAGGGAAAACCTGGTTATTTTTAGTGACTTTCCTAAGTTGATTATCATAACTTTCCATTACATTTGTTTTATATATTATTTTTCTTCTAGATTATACAATTCTGCTAATTCGACGTCTTCTGTTGGACTTTATATACTAAAATTAGATCATAATTAAATACTTTTATATACTTACTTAGAAATTGCCTTTATAGGGTATATGTTTTTTATAGTACATGACACGGTTGCTTGTGTATCATCCTTCCTAAAGCAAGTGTCCGCCAGACACTTCGATATCTTGGGCTGTGACCCATCCGAAATCATCGGATAGTAAGTTCGCAATGACCTTGGCAAGATCTTCAGGTTGGCCTATTCGGCCGAATACAGATTGCTCAGCTAGCGGCTTAATGAATTCAGGATGTTTATCGAAGGCTCCATCGCCAAAATTGCTGTGAGTAGGACCAGGAGAAACCGCATTGACACGAATTTTGCGCGGCGCAAGTTCTTTGGCGATATAGCGAGTCCAAGATGACAACGCTGCTTTTAACGAACCGTAGACTGAATAACCAGGAAATGATTGATTCTTGGATGAGCTCGAGGTATTTACAATGGCTCCAGCATCTTCCATGAATTGCATAAGGTGTTGCGTTAAGAAAACGGGGCCTTTGAAGTTCGTATTAAGAATTTTGTCAAAATATTCTTCGCTCATCTCCGAGAACATCATTGGGCCCCCTACACCGCCATTGTTTACTAAGTAATCAAAAGTCGTTCTATTCCAAATTTCTTTGAGATTCATCTTCACTTCCTGAACGAAACCTTCGAATGTTGATCTTTGAGTCAGATCCAGCTTCAGCGCTACAGCCTGAATTCCCTTATTCTTTTTAATTTCCTTAACAATGTCTTCTGCTCTATCTTTATAGGAATTGTATGTGAGAATGACACTAATTCCGCGTTTGCCAAGCTCAAGCGCAGTTGCTTTTCCAATGCCATTACTTCCACCTGTTACAATTGCAATTTTCATAATAAAATCCTCCTTGTTTTGTTGCTTAATTTTGATTCTATTTTATTCGTTTCTGCTGAAATAAACTAGATCTAATGGTACCATTTTATTGCCTAAAAGTATCACTAGTGATGAAAATCATTTGAATTACTCTATATTTTTATCTTTCAAAGAGCCTAAAAATGCCCTGGCGTTAGGAATTATGTTGAAAAGCACGAAGTCATGTGATAGAATACGTGTATGAATAAAGTTTTAGATGAAATTATAGATTTAATGAAAAGAGCAGGCACCCGACCAATAGAAACCGAAGTACCTGGGTTAAGCATGATTAAGGGAGACGTTCCAACACATCAGCTCGCAGCACTCTACAAGCCGATGGTTGGTTTTACGATTCAAGGAACAAAGATTCTTTTAATTGGTGAACATAGTACTACAATGAAAGGACCTTCATATTACGTGTTACCGATACATGTTCCTGCAACGGCGAGTGTACATCCAGACTGTGATGGGCGTCCTTACATGTCACTAGGTCTTGAGTTAAACCAGAATGTTCTTCAGAGTTTGTTAAGGGATATTCCTGAAGATCTAATACCAACTGCTTCTGAGCACTTTGCAGCTTGCGAAATAGACATCGAGCTTATGGAGGCATGGCTGCGATTATTGAGGTTAACAAAAACTCCAAGAGATATTCCAGCGCTTGCACCGGCTTATGAACGCGAAATACTTTATCGAGTTCTTATGGGACCGCAAGGGTGGTATCTGAGGCAACTTGGCTTGAGAGAAAGTAATTTTTCTAAGATTTCTCAGGTTGTAAAATGGCTTCGCGATAACTATACAAAGCCAATTGACATCGGTGAGATTGCATTAAAATATGGTATGGCTATAAATACCTTTCACCGTCAATTCAAACGGGCAACGGGTTTAAGCCCGATTCAATTTCAAAAGCAATTAAGGCTTTTGGAGGCTAGAAACCTTATGGCATTTGAGGGATATTCAGTAGCTAGTGCTGCATACCAAGTTGGATATCAGAGTCCCTCACAATTTAATCGAGAGTATTCCCGTTTATTCGGTTCATCTCCAGCTAGGGACACTGAGAAGTTAAGACGAATTGAAGGCGCAAGGGATTAGCGATTAGTAAGTCGCTTATATCAAAGGAATTTAATGTGGGATTAAACAATAAGGTTTGTTTGAAAATTAATTATGTATAAATAGATAAGACATGGAGTGATATAAGAATATCTTATTACTCTATGTCTTATTTTTGAATTTAAAATAGTTTATTGCAGTAATCTAAATTAGAGATAGAATATTTATGTGTGACGTTATTATCAACAGTTGTACTTAATATGCAGATCGCGTGATGCACCAAGCCCAGCAAACAAGCATAACGCGGAAGCACTGATTAAGACGATAAGTGGTAATTCCCAGTTGTTAGCTGCATCATGTAGAAAACCAAAAAGCATCGGTCCAAAAGCAGCGAGTAGGTAGCCG